>NZ_JBFBHG010000059.1:0-1062 GCF_040685095.1 Microbacterium sp. NPDC089189 | reverse complement strand
GCCGAGGGCATCGAGATCGGTCCCGCGCCGGTCGAGACCGTCCTCTCCAACGAGCTGTCGATGCCGATCGAAGACCTCGATCTGTCGGTGCGTTCGTACAACTGCCTGAAGCGTGAAGGCATCAACACGGTGTCGGAGCTGGTCGCCCTCTCCGAGACCCAGCTGATGAACATCCGCAACTTCGGTCAGAAGTCCGTCGACGAGGTGCGCGACAAGCTCACGTCCCTCGGTCTGTCGCTGAAGGATTCGGTGCCCGGTTTCGACGGCGCCCACTTCTACGGCGGATACGACGAAGAGAACGCCTGAACCGGCTCGATCCCGAAAATCCTGGAGTAATTGAGACATGCCTAAGCCCACGAAGGGACCCCGCCTCGGAGGCGGCCCCGCACACGAGCGTCTTCTGCTGGCGAACCTCGCCGCCGCGCTGTACACGCACAAGTCGATCACGACGACCGAGACCAAGGCCAAGCGCCTGCGTCCGCTCGCCGAGCGTCTGATCACGTTCGCGAAGCGCGGCGACCTGCACGCGCGTCGTCGCGTGCTGTCGGTCATCGGTGACAAGGAAGTCGTGCACGTCCTCTTCACCGAGATCGCGCCGCTCGTCGCCGAGCGTGAGGGTGGATACACCCGCATCACGAAGGTCGGCAACCGCAAGGGCGACAACGCCCCCATGGCTGTCATCGAGCTCGTTCTCGAGCCCGTGACGAAGAAGGCCGCTCCCGCGAAGAAGGCCGCCAAGGCCGAGACCGCTCCGGCTGCAGAGGCTCCCGCCGAGGAGACCGCTGCCGAGGAGACCCCGGTCGAGGACGCCGGCGCAGAGTCGCCCGAGGAGGGCGCCGCTGCCGAGGCGAACGCCGAGGACGCTGTCGAGGCGCCCGCCGACGAGGCCGACAAGAAGTCCGAGTAATCGGACCGCCGGGTCCGCCCGGCCCCTTGCACCGCGAAACCCGCGTGACCTGCCCGGTCACGCGGGTTTCGCATTTCCCGCCCCGCCCTCTGGACCCGCGAGACAGCAGTCTCGCGCCGGCCCCGGGGGGGGGGACCACAGGGGACGCGGGGCAC
>NZ_JBFBHG010000058.1:0-1785 GCF_040685095.1 Microbacterium sp. NPDC089189 | reverse complement strand
GTCACTCCCGGCCGCGGACCGCGCGTGCCCGGTGTCGAGCCGGCACGCGAGGTGCTCGGCGTCGGCGAGTGCCCGGGTGAGTCGGGCTTGTGCTGTGGCGAGGTCGGCCTGAGCGTTCTCGACACGGCGGGTGATCGACGCGAGCGCGAACGCGTCCGCGTCGGAGAGCCCGACCCGCTCGACAACTATCGAAGACATATTCGAATGTTACCCCGACCCACCGACATCCACCCGAGCCGAGACGCCCCCGCAGAGAGGTCAACCGACGCGCCGGCCCCCGCCGCCTGGAGACGCGCCCCGCCCGGCCTTCACCCGCCCAACGCCGTGCGCTTTTCGCCGACCGCCCGGGTGCATCAGGTTGGCGAACGGCAGCGGCAGCGCGGGGTCGACGAGGGCGCCGCGAACGTCTGGTGTGAGCTGTGCCATGAACACATCGAGCATCGCCATCTCGGCATGGGCGTACTCGCCGGTCGCGCCGAAATGCACCCACATGCCGTCAGGGGGAGCGAGCATCTTGACCGGCCAGCCCCCGGCGTGAGGCCCGCGAGCGCCGTACTCGGTGCGGTAGAACTGCGCCATCCGGGTCCCGACGCTTCGCGACGCCAAGCCCACGTATGCAACCGTCTCCCGCGCCGGCCACATGGCCGCGAGGCGGGATGTCAGACTCTCGACGGTCGCAGCGGCTCCATCGACGGTCGCCTCCGGCCGGGCGATGAGCAAGGCGGACACGGCGGACTCGTCTACCGGGCAGTCGGGCAACCCATCGGCTGTCGTCGGATCCGCCGCCGTCGAGACCACGTAGATCCCAGGGCCGCTCAGAGGAACGCGCCCACCCCAGGGCACGACGCCGCCGTAGGCCACGTCCGCGTGCTCGAAGAGCTGCAGGACGTTCACCCCGCGGCGCCGAATGTCTGCACACCCACGACGCCGAGCAGCCGCAGCTTCTCCTCGTCGCTCGACCCGGGCGCGGCGGTGAGCACGAGCAGCGCCTGCGACTGGTCCTCGGTGAACAGCACCTGGCAGTCGACCTCGATCGGCCCGATCTCGGGATGGATCAGCACCTTGTGGTCGCTGAAGCGCCGCGCGACCTCCTGCCGATCCCACAGCTCGGCGAACTCCGCGCTCGAGCGCCGAAGCTCGTCGACCAGCATCTGCGCGGGCCCGCTCTCGACGGCGACGACGGCACGCAGCCCCGACACGAGCGCGCGCGACTGGCGGTCGCGGTCGGACGCGGGATAGCGGGCGCGTGCGTCGTCGGCGTGGACGAACCAGCGGTACGCCTCGTACCGCTCCCAGCCGGTGGCATCGGCGTGGTCGCCGAGCAGCGCGGCGCCCAGTCGGTTCTGCAGCAAGGTCTCGCCGAGCGTCGAGATGATCACGGCCGGGGTGTCGGAGAGCCGGTCGAAGACGCGCTGCAGCGCGGGAGCCACGTGGTCGCGCGAGCGGATGCGGTCGGGCGCGCTGTGCCCGGCTACCCGGAACAGGTAGTCGCGCTCATCCGCGGTCAGCCGCAGCGCCCGCGCGACGGAGCCGAGCATCTGCGTGCTCGGTTGCGGGCCGCGCTGCTGCTCCAGCCGCGTGTAATAGTCGGTCGACATCGCCGCCAGCTGCGCCACCTCTTCGCGGCGCAGCCCCGCCGCGCGGCGACGCGCGCCGGCGGGCAGGCCCGCATCCGCGGGGCGCAGCTGTTCGCGGCGCGAGCGGAGGAACTCGGCGAGAGCGGCACGGTCCATGCCCCCATTCTGGATGCGGGGCGCCGCCGCATCCAGGGACCGCCGATCCCCC
>NZ_JBFBHG010000057.1:0-2438 GCF_040685095.1 Microbacterium sp. NPDC089189 | reverse complement strand
CCGTGATCGTCGAGCAATCCGCCGGCGTGTAGGCCGTCTCGGCCTCCGGGCGCAGTCGCAGCACCGCGTCGCCCGCGCGGTCGAGGGTGCGCGCCACGTACCCCGCCTGCGCCTCGACCATCAGGACCGACGAGTTGTGACCGAGCGAGGCGTTCGGGCCGTTGAGCACGAACAGGTTGGGGAAGCCGGCCACGACGGTGGAGGCGTAGGACGTCATACCCGTCGACCAGTGCGCGGCGAGCGTTCCCTCCTCGCCCTCGATGAGGTCGGCGTAGGGCTGCTGCGACGCGGCGAAGCCGGTGGCGAGCACGAGCGTGTCGACGGCATGACGGGCGCCGGATGCGGCGACCAGCACACCGTCGTCGACGCGGTCGAGGGCGCTCGGCTCGAGCGTCACGGCGTCCGAGACGACCGCGGGGTAGAAGTCGTCGGACAGCAGCACCCGCTTGCATCCGAACGCGTAGTCCGGGGTGAGCGCCCGACGGAGCGCCGGGTCGGCGACCTGCCGGGCGAGGTGCTGCTCGGCCTCGGCCTGCGCCAGCGCGGCGGCCGCCGCATCGCCCGAACGGGATGCGTGGCGCGCCTCGCCCTCGGCGTACAGCTGCGCGCGGAGGGCCGCCAGCTCATCCGGCCGGCCCGCCAGGCGGCGCCGCTCGGATGCCGAGTACGCGCGGTCCTCGCGGGGCACGATCCACGCCGGGGTGCGCTGGAACAGCACGACGTCGGCGCCGCGGCGCACGAGCTCTGGAACGAGCTGCACCGCCGATGCGCCGGTGCCGACGACCCCGATGCGCCGCCCCGCCAGCGGCACCGTGTGATCCCAGCGCGACGAGTGGAACAGCGGTCCCGCGAACGTCTCGAGACCGGGGATGTCGGGGATGACCGGCTCGGTCAGCCGGCCGCACGCGAGCACCAGGTGCCGGGCGGTCGTCGTGGCGGGGTGCGCGCCGCCGGTGTCGAGCTGCCAGGCCTCGCCGGTCCAGCGGGCGCCCAGCAGAGGGGTGTCCAGCTGCAGGCGCGAGCCGAGCCGCTCGGTCTCGGCCACGTGCTGCAGATACCGGTGGATCTCGTCGCCGCGCGCGAAGCGCCCCGACCAGTCGGGCCACGGGTGACGTTCGAGACCGTAGAGGTGGGAGGGCACGTCGCAGGCCACGCCCGGGTAGGTGTTGTCGCGCCAGGTGCCTCCGACGGAGGAGCCCCGCTCGAGCACGGTGAACGCGTCGCGCCCCGAGCGCCGCAGCTCGCCGGCCATCGCGAGACCCGCGAATCCGGCGCCGACGATGGCGACATCCACCGCCGGGGTCATCGGGCCGCCGCGATGTGCTCGGGCGACGGCTCGCGGTAGTCGGTCGTGCGGCGCCGGAGCGGGCGGAACAGGCCGCGGGCCAGACGCGCCGCATCCGTGAGAGGGAGTTCGAGGCCGACCTCGACGCCCGCCTCGGGGCGCACGCGGCCGTCGAGCAGCGTGCCGCCCAGATCGTCGCCGCCCGCCGCGAGCAGGGTTCCCGTGGCCGCCAGGCCGTGGCGTGTCCAGGGGATCTGGATGTGGGCGATGCTGCCCGAGAGCAGCAGCCGCGACACCGCCACCATCGCGCGGTGCTCGTCGAGCGGAGCGCGCCCGGCGACGAGCGGCACGCCGCCCGCGGGTCCGGGAAGGGGGATGGGGACGAACTCGGTGAACCCGCCGGTCTCGCCCTGGATGCGGCGCAGTTCCCGCAGATGCGCGATGCGTTCGGCCGCGGTCTCGACGTGTCCGTAGAAGAGCACGCTGGTCGTGCGGAACCCGGAGCGATGGGCGGCGGTGATGCCCTCGATCCACTGGTCGATTGCGAGATCGGCGGGGGCCACGAGGGCGCGGACCCGCTCCGACAGGACCTTCACCCCGGTGCCGGGCATCGTGTCGACACCCGCGTCGCGGAGCGCCAACAGCGCGCCGTCGAGCCCGAGTCCCGACCGGTCGGCGAGGTCGCGCACGTCCTGCGGTCGGTAGGCGTGCAGATGGAGCACGGGGGCGGCGGCCCGGACGGTGCGGATGAGGTCGGCGTAGGCGTCGGCGTCCTCCGTCTCGGGCACCAGTCCCTGCACGCACAGCTCGGTCGCGCCCAGCTGTGCGGCGTCCGCGGCGATCGCGGCGGCATCCGCCAGGTCGAACTCCGCGGGCGACGCCGCCCCGCCGGCGCGGAAGCCGGACGAGGTCAGGTTGCGGTTGACGACGATGCCGATCGCCTCGCCGACCGTATAGCGGCGGAGATCGTCGGCGGCTGCGGTGAGGGCGTCGAGGTCGGGTCCCTGCGCGCCGAGCAGGGACGCCCACTCGGCATCGTCGAGCGCGAGCGGATCGCCCGCCGCCCGCTCGATCAGCCCGCGCACGTCGCGCCGCAACCCCGGTTCGCTCGTCGCGGATGCCGGGTGCGCGTGCGCGCCACCCGGCATCCGCG
>NZ_JBFBHG010000056.1:0-3173 GCF_040685095.1 Microbacterium sp. NPDC089189 | reverse complement strand
GAATGTACCACACGGGACATTCGCCGCGACACCCCCGTCGCGGGGCCCTCGGTCGCCGTCGCGACGCGCGCCGACCGATAACGTGGGGACGTGGCTGGACAACTCAGGGACGCCGAACGCACGCGCGCGGAGTTGCTCGCGGTCGCCACGCGCGTGTTCGCTGACGAAGGCTATTCCGGCGCCCGGGTCGACGACATCGCCGAGCGCACCCGCACGACCAAGCGGATGATCTACTACTACTTCGGCGGCAAAGAGGGCCTGTACCTCGCCGTCCTCGAGAACGCCTACCTCGGCATCCGCGAGGCCGAGAGTCGCCTCGACGTCGACCACACCGATCCGGTCGAGGCCGTCCGGCAGCTCGCGGAGCTCACCTTCGACCACCACGTCGGTCACGGCGACTTCATCCGGCTCGTCGCGATCGAGAACATCCACCGCGGCGAGTTCATCCGCCGCATCGACTCCCTGCGCTCGCTCGCCCAGCCCGCGCGGACGATCCTCGACCAGATCCTCGAGCGCGGCCGCGCCGAGGGCCGGTTCCGAGACGATGTCGATGCCATCGACGTGCACCTCGTGATCAGCTCCTACTGCGTCTTCCAGGTCGCGAACCGCCACACGTTCGGCTACCTCTTCGACGTGGACTTCGACGAGGAGCGACGCCGCGACCACATGCGCGCCGTTCTCGGCGACGTCGTCGTGGGCTGGCTCACCGCGCGCTGACGTCGCGGCGACCCGCTTGACAACCGTCGCCCGCGCGTTCACTCTGGACGTACCAGTTAGTACATTCAGGAGGGGCGCGTCACGGTCGACGACGTCCGCGAAGGAGCACCTGTCATGCGCGAGTCGCCGTATCTCGTCGGTCTGATCGGCGCTGGCGTGACCCCGTCGCTCACCCCGGCGCTCCACATGCACGAGGCAGCCGCGCTCGGCCTCACCTACGTCTACCGCCCGATCGACCTCACCCTGCACGGCATCGACGCCGCCGAGATCGGCGACGTGCTCGACTGGTGCGAGCGCCTGGGCTTCGACGCGGTGAACGTCACCCACCCCTGCAAGCAGTCGGTCATCCCCTTCCTCGATCGCGTCGAGGACACGGCGGCGACGCTGGGCGCGGTCAACACCGTGCTGTTCACCGACGAGGGCCGCGTCGGCCACAACACCGACACGTCGGGATTCGAGGAGGCCTTCCGCTCCGGCATGCCCGACGCAGCCCTCGAGCGCGTCGTGCAGCTCGGCGCCGGCGGCGCGGGCACGGCGGTCGCCGATGCGCTCCTCCGCCTCGGCACCCGCCGCCTCGTGATCGTCGACGTCGACCAGGACCGCGCCGCCGCCCTCGCGCGCGACGTCGCGGCCCGGCACGGCGCCGATGTGCGCCCCTGCTCCCCCGCCGACATCGCCGCGCTGCTGTCCGACGCCGACGGGCTCGTGCACTGCACCCCGACCGGCATGGCCGACCACCCCGGCATCCCCGTCCCGGAGGAGCTTCTCGCTCCTCCGCTCTGGGTCGCCGACATCGTCTACCGCCCGCTCGAGACCGAGCTCCTGCGCGCGGCGCGCGATGCCGGCTGCCGCGTGCTCGACGGCGGACGCATGGCAGTGCACCAGGCCGTCGACGCGATGGAGCTGATCACCGGCATCCGCCCGGACGCCGACCGCATGACCCGCCATTTCCATGACCTCGTCACCTCCGACGAGGCGCTCATCCGAGAGGACACCCACCGATGACCACCCCCGCAACGACGCGGAAGACACCTGTGAAGGCGGCGGTCGCCAGCTTCATGGGCAGTGCCGTCGAGTACTACGACTTCTTCCTGTTCGGCTCCGCGGCCGCCCTCATCTTCCCGACCGTGTTCTTCCCGTCGGGCGACGACGCGGCGCTGGTGATGTCGTTCGCGACCTTCGGGTTCGCGTACATCGCGCGCCCGTTCGGCGCCGTCATCCTCGGGCACTTCGGCGACCGCATCGGCCGCCAGAAGGTGCTGATGTTCACGCTGTTGCTCATGGGCATCTCGACCTTCGTGATCGGCTGTCTCCCGGGCTACGAGCAGATCGGCTGGTTCGCCCCGATCCTGCTCGTCGTCTGCCGTCTGCTGCAGGGCCTGTCGGCCGCGGGCGAGCAGGCGGGCGCATCCTCGCTCACGCTCGAGCACGCACCCGACGATCGACGCGCCTTCTTCACGTCGTGGACGCTGACCGGCACCCAGGGCGGACAGATCCTCGCCGCCCTGATCTTCATCCCCGTGGTGGCGCTCCCCGACGACATCAAGTTCACATGGGGCTGGCGCGTGCCGTTCTGGCTGAGCGCGGTCGTCGTGATCGTCGCCTGGTTCATCCGCCGGAGCCTGCACGAGACCCCCGCGTTCGAGGAGGCCAAGCAGCAGGGCACGATCGCGCGGATGCCGCTCATCCCGCTGCTGCGCGACCACTGGCGCGACGTCATCCGCGTCATCTGCTGCGCGTTCATCGCCGCGGTCTCGACCGTGTTCGGCAACCTCGCGCTGGCCTACGGCAAGGAGGTGGGCCTCGCCGAGAGCCTCACGCTGTGGCTCGTGGTCGTCGCGAACATCTTCGCCCTCGGCACGCAGCCGCTGTTCGGCCGACTCGCCGACCGGATCGGACGCAAGCCCGTGTTCATCTACGGCGCGCTGTCGTCGGCCGCCCTCATGCCGTTCTACATGCTCTCGATGAGCTCGGGGAACACCCCGCTGATCTTCGCCCTCGCCGTGCTCACGTTCTCGTTCGGATACGCGGCGGCGAACGCGGTGTGGCCGGCGTTCTACGGCGAGATGTTCAGCACGCGCGTCCGCTTCTCCGGCATGGCGATCGGCACCCAGCTCGGCTTCCTGATGGCAGGCTTCGCCCCCAGCATCGTGACGGCGCTCGGCGGCGTGAGCGAAGGCGGCTGGGTCGTGATCAGCCTCTTCACCGGCGCGATCTCCGTGATCGCCGCGATCAGCGCGCTGACCGCCCGCGAGACCCGCGATGTGCCGACCGAGCAGCTCGGGCTCGCGCCCGAGGGTCGCCGCGTCCACGCCTGAGAACGACCGCCGTCGTGAGGCCCCGCTCCGTGGGGGGGGGCCACCCGGGGGGGGGGCCCCCCGGGTGGGGGGGGGGGGGCGCCCCACGGGCGGCGCCCGGCGCACCCGGGGGGGGGGGGGGGGGAAGGGCACGCAGTA
>NZ_JBFBHG010000055.1:0-3623 GCF_040685095.1 Microbacterium sp. NPDC089189 | reverse complement strand
CCTCGAACAGATCTCCTCCAAGACCGAAGAGATCTCCCAGGGCTACGTCTCCACCGACAAGTCCGCCGCAGGACGCTTCGCACTCTAAACACCACCCACTGACGCGGGCCGGGCGAGGGGACACCCCACCCGGTCCGCACTCACCGCCTCGCACACCACACCGCACGACCCCGGGGGAATCATGAGCACGCTCGGCATCATCGGCATCAACCTCGACCTTCTGCAGCAGAACATCAGTCGCATGCTCGAGCAGGCGGCGGTTCTTCCTCCTGTGAGCGAGGTCGTGCGCACCGAGGGGGCGCGCGACGAGGACGGCCAGCGGCTCGTCAACAACCGCCTCATGGACGTCGCACGGCAGGTCGCGTGGCGCACCGAGATGGTACGCACCTACGTAGAGCGCAATGCGGCCGCGTTCGAGGCTGCCGCGGCCGGACTGCAGGAGACCGACGGGCAGAGCTCCCTCGCCGCGCGGCAGGCCGACGCCTTCGTCGACGGCATCGTGACGACGTCCCCCGCTTCGTCCCCCAACGCTCCGTCCACGACCCCCACGCCCAGCGCGCCCGCGACGAGCCCGGGCGCCGGCAACGACGCGTGGTGACCGTGCCCCCCGTCGGTTCCGCACGGGCCCGCCTCCTCGGCGTCGCCCTGCTGAGTGCGGTCATGGTCGGGATCGCCTTCCCGGCGCACGCGGCCACGGCCGCGGACGACGGCCAGTGGTGGTACGACGTCTACGGCGTCGAGCAGGCCCATGCCGACGGCTGGACGGGTGAGGGCGTGAAGATCGCCGTCATCGATTCGCAGATCAACCCCGATCTTCCCGTCTTCGCCGACGCCGATCTGACCGTCGCGCCGGGTGCCAGCTGCGAGGGCGCGGTTCCGTCCACCAGCGAGCTGAACGACTCCTCACGCCACGGCTCGACCGTCACCGCGTTGCTCGTCGGAAACGGCGCCGGCGCGGGCGCCATCCGCGGCATCGTTCCGGACGCCTCCGTCACGTTCTACGGAACGGGCCCGCTGGAGCAGTGCACGGACAGCGCCGAGGCTCAAGCAGCCGGTCTCTCGGCCATGCTCTTCCAGATCGAACGCGCGCTCGATGACGGCGCCCAGATCATCAGCATCTCGCAGGGCGGAGGAGCCGAAGGGCTCCGAGGCACCGAGGTCATCGCGCGAGCGGTCACCGAGGGCGTGCCGATCGTGGCCAGCGTGCCGAACCGCTCGTCCGAAGGCGGCGGCGTCCCCAACGGCTTCCGCGGTACCGTCGCGGTCAACGCGGTCGACCGCGACGCCAACCTGCTCATCGGCGACCTCGGCGTCCCGAACGCCAACCCCTGGACGACGGTCGTAGCCCCCGGCTCCCCCTTCTCCTCCATCGGCGCACCCGGCGGAACATGGGACGACTCGAACCGCACCGCGGGCTCGTCGCTGGCCACGCCGCTCGTGTCGGGCATCCTCGCGGCCGCGATGCAGAAGTACCCGGACGCCTCGGCGAACCAGCTGCTGCAGTCCCTCATCCACAACACCGGCACCGAGCCGCACGAGCTCGCCTACGACGGGGAGAACGGCTTCGGGTACGGCGTCGCGTCGCTGCGCAGCGTCCTCGCCGCCGACCCGTCCGTCTACGACGACGTCAACCCCCTTCTCGACAAGCCTCTGGCTCAGCTCCCCACCGATGAAGAGTTCGCGGCGGCCGAGGCGAGCGTGAGCGCTTCGCCGACGCCCACGCCGTCGTCCGACGGGGCACCCGAGGATGCCGGGGACGGCTCCCCGTTCGGCACCATCATCGTCATCCTGGCCGTCGTCGGCGGCCTCGTGATCGTCGGGGCGATCATCCTCACCATCGTCCTCGTTCGTCGAAGCAAGAACCACGCGAAGGAACAGTCATGAGCGACTTCGAGAACCGTCTGCGCACCCTGGCCGAAGGCGAGGCCTGGCGCGTTCCCTCCCTCGGCAATGTCACGATCGCGCTGAACCAGTTGCGCGCTCTGATGGACCGCATCTCCACCGAGACGGGGCTCACCGGTCAGACGGATGCCGCCGCCGCCGCGGAGCTGCAGGAGGCCAAGGGCCAGGTGCAGAGTCTGATCGACTACCTCGAGACCGACCTGCCGGACGCGATCACGGCGGCGAACGAGGTTCGTCAGGAGGCGCAGGCGCGCCTCGAGAGCCTCGGCGCAGGATCGTTGAACTCCGAGCAGCAGCAGCTCATCCGTTCGGCCGCGGCAGGCACGACCGTCTTCCTCGGGCCGTTCTCGATCGTCGCCGGCGAGGGAGCGATCGCCGGCGCGAACTGGTTCATGGGCTCGCAGCGCGAGGGCCAGGCCGAGACCGCGTACAACGAGGTCACGCAGCAGATGAACACAGCGAGTAGGAACATCCCCGAGCCGCCCCCGCTCGCGCTCTCGCAGGACGTTCCTCCTCCGCCTCCGGCCCAGCCGGACCCCATTCGCGGGCCGATCGGCGGTCCCGTCGGCGGCGGCCCCGGCGGCGGCCAAGGCGTGCCCACCTTCCCCGGCGGCTCCGGGAACCCCGGCGGCGGTTCCGGCACCGGCATCGGTTCCATCCCGCCGTACCCGGATGTCCCCGGCACCCAGCCTCCGATCGTGATGCCCTTTCCTCCGCCGACGGGACAAGACCCGATCATCGACATCCCCCCGCCGGGCACGATCATCCTGAATCCGGATGGGCCGACGGACGGCGGCGTGCCGACGTTGCCGGGTGGACCGGGCGTGGGCACGCTGCCCGGCGGTGGTTCGGGCGGCATCGGTTCCGGTGGCGGGGGCCTGGGCGGCGGGATGACCAGCGGCCTGGTCGCCGGCGGGGCGGGCGCGGCCCTCGGCGGTCTGGGTAAGGCGGCGGCCGGCGGCGGTCTCGGACGCCTCGGCGGCGCGGGCGGTCTCGGCGGACTCGGTGGCGCCGGCGGCGCGGGCGGTGCCGGCGGTCTTCGCGCGGGCGGTCTCGGCGGCGGTCTCACCGCGAACGCCGGTGGCGGAGCCGCGGGCGGTCTGCTCGGCAAGGGCGGTACCGGAGGCGTCGGTGTCGGCGCGGCCGGCGAGGCCGGAGGGTCGCGCGGCCCGGCGGGCATGATGGGCGGCGGTGGCGGAGCGCCTGCGGGTGGTGGCGGTCGCAACGAGAAGAAGGGCCGCGGCCTGGGCGGGCCGGTCGCTCCGAAGCTCGAGGACGACGCCGATTTCGGTCCCCGGTCGGAGAACGCCGGTTCCGGCGGACGCGACGAATGACCACGATGATTCTTTCGACCAGTGAGGGGCTCTCATGAGCGATCAGATCTCCGCAGAAGAGGGCGCACTCCGCCGAGGGGCGGAAGCGGTTTCAACCACCCATGTCGACATCACGGATGCGACGCGCCGGGTACAGCGCGAGCTGGACCAGATCCAGGCGATCTGGCAGGGCGACGCGTCGCGGGCCTACACCGAGATGATCACGACGTGGACGGCGGGTGCGCACCGCATCAACCAGACTCTCGTGCACCTGGAAGAGGCCCTGCGTTCCACGGAGCGCTCGCAGGCCGCGCTCGAAGAGCAGCACCAGTCCACCATCGGCGGGCTCGGCGCGATCATGGGAGGACAGTGACCATGGCAGACCTCAGCGTCTCCCCCGCAGCACTC
>NZ_JBFBHG010000054.1:2481-4252 GCF_040685095.1 Microbacterium sp. NPDC089189 | reverse complement strand
TAGACCTTTGAAAACTGAACAAAGTAAGACAAACCAAATGTGTAGGGCGTCTTGATTCAATTCAAGACAACAAACATTTTTAACAAGCAAGCAATATGCTAGCAAACAAATTGAGCTTAACAATCGCAAGATTGTTCTAACTTTTATTATGAGAGTTTGATCCTGGCTCAGGACGAACGCTGGCGGCGTGCCTAATACATGCAAGTCGAACGCTTCTTTTCCCACCGGAGCTTGCTCCACCGGGAAAAGAGGAGTGGCGAACGGGTGAGTAACACGTGGGTAACCTGCCCATCAGAAGGGGATAACACTTGGAAACAGGTGCTAATACCGTATAACAATCGAAACCGCATGGTTTCGTTTTGAAAGGCGCTTTACGGTGCCGCTGATGGATGGACCCGCGGTGCATTAGCTAGTTGGTGAGGTAACGGCTCACCAAGGCCACGATGCATAGCCGACCTGAGAGGGTGATCGGCCACATTGGGACTGAGACACGGCCCAAACTCCTACGGGAGGCAGCAGTAGGGAATCTTCGGCAATGGACGAAAGTCTGACCGAGCAACGCCGCGTGAGTGAAGAAGGTTTTCGGATCGTAAAACTCTGTTGTTAGAGAAGAACAAGGGTGAGAGTAACTGTTCACCCCTTGACGGTATCTAACCAGAAAGCCACGGCTAACTACGTGCCAGCAGCCGCGGTAATACGTAGGTGGCAAGCGTTGTCCGGATTTATTGGGCGTAAAGCGAGCGCAGGCGGTTTCTTAAGTCTGATGTGAAAGCCCCCGGCTCAACCGGGGAGGGTCATTGGAAACTGGGAGACTTGAGTGCAGAAGAGGAGAGTGGAATTCCATGTGTAGCGGTGAAATGCGTAGATATATGGAGGAACACCAGTGGCGAAGGCGGCTCTCTGGTCTGTAACTGACGCTGAGGCTCGAAAGCGTGGGGAGCAAACAGGATTAGATACCCTGGTAGTCCACGCCGTAAACGATGAGTGCTAAGTGTTGGAGGGTTTCCGCCCTTCAGTGCTGCAGCTAACGCATTAAGCACTCCGCCTGGGGAGTACGACCGCAAGGTTGAAACTCAAAGGAATTGACGGGGGCCCGCACAAGCGGTGGAGCATGTGGTTTAATTCGAAGCAACGCGAAGAACCTTACCAGGTCTTGACATCCTTTGACCACTCTAGAGATAGAGCTTCCCCTTCGGGGGCAAAGTGACAGGTGGTGCATGGTTGTCGTCAGCTCGTGTCGTGAGATGTTGGGTTAAGTCCCGCAACGAGCGCAACCCTTATTGTTAGTTGCCATCATTTAGTTGGGCACTCTAGCAAGACTGCCGGTGACAAACCGGAGGAAGGTGGGGATGACGTCAAATCATCATGCCCCTTATGACCTGGGCTACACACGTGCTACAATGGGAAGTACAACGAGTCGCGAAGTCGCGAGGCTAAGCTAATCTCTTAAAGCTTCTCTCAGTTCGGATTGTAGGCTGCAACTCGCCTACATGAAGCCGGAATCGCTAGTAATCGCGGATCAGCACGCCGCGGTGAATACGTTCCCGGGCCTTGTACACACCGCCCGTCACACCACGAGAGTTTGTAACACCCGAAGTCGGTGAGGTAACCTTTTTGGAGCCAGCCGCCTAAGGTGGGATAGATGATTGGGGTGAAGTCGTAACAAGGTAGCCGTATCGGAAGGTGCGGCTGGATCACCTCCTTTCTAAGGAATATTACGGAGACTACACACGTTTGTCGATACTTTGTTCAGTTTTGAGAGGTCTACTCT
>NZ_JBFBHG010000054.1:0-2386 GCF_040685095.1 Microbacterium sp. NPDC089189 | reverse complement strand
ATACTTGTTCATTGAAAACTGGATATTGAAGTAAAAATGTAAGTAATACAAACCGAGAACACCGCGTTGAATGAGTTTTTTAATAAGTTCAATTGCTTATTTTTCTTGATTGGACTTCTATCGCTAGAAGAAAGATCAAAACCCAACCGTAAGGTTGATAAGGTTAAGTGAATAAGGGCGCACGGTGGATGCCTTGGCACTAGGAGCCGATGAAGGACGGGACTAACACCGATATGCTTTGGGGAGCTGTACGTAAGCTATGATCCAGAGATTTCCGAATGGGGGAACCCAGCATCTTTTATAGGATGTTACGTATACGTGAATACATAGCGTATACGAGGTAGACGCAGAGAACTGAAACATCTAAGTACCTGCAGGAAGAGAAAGAAAATTCGATTCCCTGAGTAGCGGCGAGCGAAACGGGAAAAGCCCAAACCAATGAGCTTGCTCATTGGGGTTGTAGGACTCCGATATGGTAGTTCTTTCAGATAGTCGAATGACTTGGAAAAGTCAGTCAGAGAGGGTGAAAGCCCCGTAGATGAAATTTGGAAGGCACCTAGGAGGATCCTGAGTACGGCGGAACACGAGGAATTCCGTCGGAATCCGGGAGGACCATCTCCCAAGGCTAAATACTCCCTAGTGACCGATAGTGAACCAGTACCGTGAGGGAAAGGTGAAAAGCACCCCGGAAGGGGAGTGAAATAGAACCTGAAACCGTGTGCCTACAACAAGTCAAAGCCCGTTAATGGGTGATGGCGTGCCTTTTGTAGAATGAACCGGCGAGTTACGATTGCATGCGAGGTTAAGTTGAAGAGACGGAGCCGCAGCGAAAGCGAGTCTGAATAGGGCGTTTGAGTATGTAGTCGTAGACCCGAAACCATGTGATCTACCCATGTCCAGGTTGAAGGTGCGGTAAAACGCACTGGAGGACCGAACCCACGTACGTTGAAAAGTGCGGGGATGAGGTGTGGGTAGCGGAGAAATTCCAAACGAACTTGGAGATAGCTGGTTCTCTCCGAAATAGCTTTAGGGCTAGCCTCGGAATTGAGAATGATGGAGGTAGAGCACTGTTTGGACTAGGGGCCCATCTCGGGTTACCGAATTCAGATAAACTCCGAATGCCATTCATTCATATCCGGGAGTCAGACTGTGAGTGATAAGATCCATAGTCGAAAGGGAAACAGCCCAGACCACCAGCTAAGGTCCCAAAATATATGTTAAGTGGAAAAGGATGTGGGGTTGCACAGACAACTAGGATGTTGGCTTAGAAGCAGCCACCATTTAAAGAGTGCGTAATAGCTCACTAGTCGAGTGACCCTGCGCCGAAAATGTACCGGGGCTAAACATATTACCGAAGCTGTGGAGTACACCTTTAGGTGTATTGGTAGGAGAGCGTTCTAAGGGCGTTGAAGGTAGATCGTGAGGACTGCTGGAGCGCTTAGAAGTGAGAATGCCGGTATGAGTAGCGAAAGACAGGTGAGAATCCTGTCCACCGAATGACTAAGGTTTCCTGGGGAAGGCTCGTCCGCCCAGGGTTAGTCGGGACCTAAGCCGAGGCCGACAGGCGTAGGCGATGGACAACAGGTTGATATTCCTGTACTCGTTGTTTTTGTTTGAGCAATGGAGGGACGCAGGAGGCTAAGGAATGCAGACGATCGGAAATGTCTGTCCAAGCAGTAAGTCTTGATAGGAGTCAAATGCTTCTAACTTTAAGGACAAGCTGTGATGGGGAGGGAAATAATAGTACCGAAGTTCCTGACGTCACACTGCCGAGAAAAGCTTCTAGTGAGAAAACAACGACCCGTACCGCAAACCGACACAGGTAGTCGAGGAGAGAATCCTAAGGTGAGCGAGAGAACTCTCGTTAAGGAACTCGGCAAAATGACCCCGTAACTTCGGGAGAAGGGGTGCTGATCGTCAGATCAGCCGCAGTGAATAGGCCCAAGCGACTGTTTATCAAAAACACAGGTCTCTGCAAAATCGTAAGATGAAGTATAGGGGCTGACGCCTGCCCGGTGCTGGAAGGTTAAGAGGAGTGCTTAGCGTAAGCGAAGGTACGAATTGAAGCCCCAGTAAACGGCGGCCGTAACTATAACGGTCCTAAGGTAGCGAAATTCCTTGTCGGGTAAGTTCCGACCCGCACGAAAGGCGTAACGATTTGGGCACTGTCTCAACGAGAGACTCGGTGAAATTTTAGTACCTGTGAAGATGCAGGTTACCCGCGACAGGACGGAAAGACCCCATGGAGCTTTACTGTAGTTTGATATTGAGTGTCTGTACCGCATGTACAGGATAGGTAGGAGCCGTAGAAGTCGGAACGCTAGTTTCGATGGAGGCGCTGGTGGGATACTACCCCTGCGTTATGGCCACTCTAACCCGCACCACT
>NZ_JBFBHG010000053.1:0-4319 GCF_040685095.1 Microbacterium sp. NPDC089189 | reverse complement strand
GATTGACTGCAGTTTGGCGCCGAGACTGCGGGTTAAACCCACCGTCTCGGCGCCAAAGTGCTGTCTCGGCGATCCGCCGCGTGCCGCAACCGAGCGCGCCGCAACCGCGGCGGGGCGGGGTCAGTAGTGGACGGAGACCTCGGTGCCGGTGGGGGCCCAGTCGTAGACGAACTGTGCCTGCGACACGGGCATGTTGAGGCAGCCGTGGCTCATCTGGGCGCCGAAGTTGTTGTGCCAGTACGCGCCGTGGAAGGCGATGTCCGGGGCGAAGTAGGTTACCCAGGGAACGTCTTTGGTGCAGTAGGTCGACGTCGCGCCGCATCCCATGTTCTGCATGCGCACGTGAGCGAAGACCGAGAAGTTGCCGGTCGGGGTGGGCGTGGCGTCGGTGCCCGACGAGATCGCCCAGCTCTGCACGACCTGGTCGTTCTCGTAGAGCACGGCGCGCTGCGCCGACAGGTTGACGTCGATGTGACGGTAGAGGTTCGTCGTGGCGAACGCCGCCTCGGTCACCGGGAGGGCGTAGAACGGGTCGCCCGCCGCGAGCTGTGCGGCGAAGGCGTCGGCCATGCCGGTCGTGTCGCCGAGGGTGCGCCCCGTGGCGCCCGCCGTGAGCTCCTCCAGGACCTTGCCGGACGAGTTGGTGACGACCGTCGCGTCGACGGGCGCGCGGTCGACGAGACCGGGCAGCGTGTCGACGGTGGCCTGGATGGCGCCGGCGTCGGCCCCCAGGGCGAGCTGGCCGTCACGGTCGGTCACGGTCATCCAGGACGCGGCGACGGCGCGGTCGACGGGGACGGTGCGCTCCTCGCCCACGTAGAAGCCGATGTGATCGAGGATGCCGTTGAGGTGGGCAGTCGCCGCGTCGGCCTCGGCGGTGGTGATGCTCGCCTCGATCGGGACGACGGATGCGTCGACGGATGACGTGGCGGCGCCCGAGGTGAACGCGGTCTCGAGGGCGGCACGGACGCTCTCGACGTCGATGCCCTCGCCGCTGACCGCGGGCGTGGCGACGTACGAGGCGGAGGCGGGGTCGAACGTGACGGTCGCGTCCGTCGGATCGATGTGCGCTGCGGGGGCGGCGTCGCGCAGCGTGTCGGCCGCGAGCGCCGCGTCGATCGTCACGTCGGCCTCGAGGGGAGCGGCGTTCCACTGCGACACGTTCCACATCGGGTGCGCGTCGTAGGCCGATTCGGCGAGGGCCTGCGCGTCGACACGGGCACCGAGGTCGGCGCCGGTGACGGTGACCGGGCCATCTGCCGTCTCGAGCTCGATGCTGGTGTTGGCCAGGCGCGCGGTGAGCGCATCGGCGGCCGCACCGACGGTCAACCCGCCGATCGGCACGCCGGCGACCGCGGTCCCGGGGGCGATCAGCAGCAGCGCTGCGGCCACCGCGACGACGCCCAGGACGCCCGAAGGGATGCCGATCCACAGGCCGAGGTGGCGCTTGCGGGGCTTGGGCTCCTCAGGGGCCCACGCGTAGACGCGCGCGTCACTGTCGCCGGATCCGGACCCGGTAGCGGTCTCGTCCCCGTCGATCTGCGAGTGCGATCCGGTAATCAGATCGGTCACGCCGTCACCCCCGTGCTATGTGTGCTGTCTTCCCATGGTACGGGCGAGGCGGTGTTGCGCCTACAACGTTCCGGTCACATACGGCGGATGTGCAGCGTGTAACGGTTCGGTAACCGAGCTCTGATCGGGAGATCGCCTCTTGCGGGATGTTTGTTCGTAAGGTGTACTAACAAACATGTCAGCTCCCGAGGTCCTGCGCGACGCCTCCGCCGCTCCCGCGCCGTCCGCCGACGGCCTCACCCTCCGGCCCCGTCGGCGCTCCGCCACCAAGGTGCTCCCCGAGCATGCGCGGGGGCACAACAAGTCCCTCGTGCTGCAGACGCTCTTCCACGCCGGTTCGCAGAGCCGCGCCGACCTCGCCCGCGAGACCGGGCTCACCCGCGTCACGATCTCGGATCTCGTCGCCGAGCTCATCGCCGACGGCTTCGTCATCGAACAGGGGATGCGGGAGGGCAGCCGCCCGGGAAAGCCCGCCATGCTCGTCGACATCGACCGCACCGGGCACCGGATCGTCGGCATCGACCTGTCGGGCAGCGACACGTTCCTCGGGGCGGTGCTCACGCTCGACGGCGACATCGTCGCGCGCGCCGAGCGGCCCCATCCGGCCGACGCCGCGGGCGTCCTGCCGACGGTGATCGACCTGGCGCGCGAGCTGGTGGCCGACGCCCACGCGCCCGTGCTCGGCATCGGCATCGGCACGCCCGGTGTCGTCGACGACCACGGCGTCGTGCTGCGCGCCCCGAACCTGGGGTGGGTCGGCTTCGACCTCGAGGGCGTCCTGTCGGAGGCGCTCGATCTGCCCGTGCTCGTCGCCAACGACGCGAACGCCGCCGTGCTGGCGGAGTACACCTTCGGCGGGGCCGGCGACGACGTGCTGCTCGTGAAGGTCGGCAGCGGTGTCGGTTCGGGGCTGCTCACCGGAGGGCAGCCGCTGCGGGGCAGCCGCTTCGCCGCCGGCGAGATCGGCCACGTCACGGTCGGCACCGACGGCGGCCCCGCGTGCGCGTGCGGCAAGGTCGGGTGCCTGGAGGCGTGGCTCTCGGTGCCCTCGATCACGGCGCGCACGGCCGCGGTCGACGGCGGCGGTCTCGACAGCGTCCTGCGGGATGCGGGGGAGCGGCTGGGCATCGCCCTGGCTCCCGTCGTGGGCGCGCTCGATCTGTCGGAGGTCGTTCTCTCCGGCCCCCCTGAACTCCTCGGCGGTGTGCTTGCGCAGGCCACCGCCGAGGCCCTCCGCACCCGGACGCTGGCCCCCTTCCACGAGGGCCTCCAGGTGCGGATGACGCAGCAAGGCCAGGACATCGTCCTGCGCGGCGCTGCCGTCATGGTGCTCTCGGCGAGGCTCGGCGTCTCCTGACCGGCACCACATCGGAGGCGCCGCCGGCGGCTCCGACCCCATCACACAGAACAGAGGACAGCACATGAAGAAGTCCCTCGGAGCCGTGGCCCTCCTGGGCGCGTCGGCGATTGCGCTCGCCGGCTGCGCCGGCGGCGCGAGCGGTTCGGATTCGGCCGGAAGCGCAGAGCTGCGCGTCTGGCTGGTCGGCACCGACACCCCGCAGGAAGCACGCGACTACCTCACGAAGACGTTCGAGGAAGAGAACCCCGGCTCCACGCTGGTCATCGAGGAGCAGCAGTGGACGGGGCTCGTCGACAAGCTGACGACGAGCCTGTCGTCGAACGACAGCCCCGACATCGTCGAGATGGGCAACACCCAGGCGCCCGCGTTCACCTCCAGCGGGGCGCTCCTGAGCCTCGCCGACATCGAGGAGGATCTCGGCGGCTCCGACCTCCTGCCCGGCTTCGTCGAGGCGGGAAGCTGGGACGGCGAGCTGTTCGCCGCGCCGTACTACTCCGGCGCCCGCGTGGTGTTCTACAACACCGCCCAGTACGCCCAGGCCGGCGTCGAGGTGCCGACGACCCTGGACGAGTACGTCGCGAACGGCGTCACGCTGGCGGGTGCTCTCCCCGGGGTCTCCGGCGTCTACTTCCCCGGCAAGGACTGGTACAACGGACTCCCGTTCATCTGGGAGAACGGCGGCGAGGTCGCCGTGCAGGACGACGACGGGACGTGGGACGCGCAGCTCTCCAGCGACGCGTCGCTGGCCGGGCTCGCCCAGGTGCAGGAACTCATGACGGATGCCTCGCTCGCGCCCAAGGACGGCGACGAGACGGAAGGATGGGTGCCGTTCCGCACCGAGCAGTCCGCCACCTACTCGGCGCCCAGCTGGGCGTACTGGTCGATCGTCGCCGACGAGGACAAGCAGCCCACGCCCGTCGCCGAGACGACCGGGTACTTCGCTCTCCCGGGCGCCGACGGTGATGCCGCGCAGGTGTTCGCGGGCGGATCGAACGTGGGTATCGCCGCCAAGTCCAAGAACCCCGACCTCGCGAAGTCGGCGCTGGAGATCATGCTCGGCGACGAGTACCAGACGATCCTCGCCCAGGCGGGGCTGGTGCCGGCCAAGACCTCGCTCGGCGACCAGGTGGCCGCGGCCACGCCCGAGCTCGCGACGGTCATCGCCGAGGCCGCGGCGAACGCCAAGCTCACGCCCGCCTCGCCGAACTGGGCGGATGTCGAAGCGCAGGGCATCATGCAGGACCTGTTCGTGAACATCGCGAACGGCGGCGACGTCGCCGCGCTGGCGGCCGACGCCGACGCGCAGATCGAGTCGATCCTCAACGGCTGACCCGCGGATCCGTCCGCACCACGGGAACCCGCTCGACGACCGCGCCGCCGGTCGTCG
>NZ_JBFBHG010000052.1:0-4430 GCF_040685095.1 Microbacterium sp. NPDC089189 | reverse complement strand
ACGGTGGGTTTAACCCGCTGTCTCGGCGCGAAAGTGCTGTCTCGGCGTTCCGGCGAACGCGGGGCGGGGCGGGTCAGGGCCAGACGGTGCGGGCGATGTCGACGACGGAGCGGATCTTGGCCCACTGCTCGGCCTCGGTGAGGGTGTTGCCCTCTTCGGTCGAGGCGAAACCGCACTGCGGGCTCAGGGCGAGCTGGTCGAGCGGGGCGAACGCCGCGGCCTCGTCGATGCGGCGGCGGATGTCGTCGGCGTCCTCGAGAGCCCCCGTCTTGGTCGTGACGAGCCCGAGCACCACGCGCTTGTCGCCGGGGGGCAGGAAGCGCAGCGGCTCGAACCCGCCAGCGCGCTCCGAGTCATACTCGAGGAAGTACCCGTCGTAGTCCGTGTGCGCGAGGAGCGCTTCGGCCACGGGCTCGTAGCCGCCGGACGAGATCCACGTCGAACGGAAGTTGCCGCGGCAGACGTGCGTCGTGATGACGAGGTCGTCGGGCCGGTCGGCGAGAATGCGGTTCAGCAGCCCCGAGTAGCGCTCGGCGATCCCGTCGGTGTCGATGCCGCGCGCCCGCGCCTTGGCCAACTCGTCCTCGGAGCAGAGGTACGCCCACGCGGTGTCGTCGAACTGCAGGTATCGGGCGCCGGCGGCGTAGAAGGCGGCGACCGCATCCCGGTAAGCGGTGACGAGGTCGTCGACGATCGCGTCGCGACCGCTGTACGCGTCGGGATGGATGTTGTCGGGCTCGAGCCGGAAGTCGAGGACGGTCGGGGCCGGGATCGTGAACTTGGGCTCCACGCCGGTGCCGGCGAGCGCGTCGCGCAGCGCGACGAAGTGGGCGAGGAAGGGGTGGTCGTCCGGGAACGCGATCGGACCGGTCACGCGGATGCCGCGGGGCTTGGTCTGCACGCCCTGGAACTGGATGCCGTGGTCGAGCTCGACGATCTCGACGCCGTCGAGCTGGCCGAAGAAGTCGAAGTGCCACCAGGAGCGGCGGAACTCCCCATCCGTGGCGAGGGCGAGACCGCTCTCGGCCTCGTGCCGCACCAGGGTGGCGATCTCGGCGTCCTCGACCTCGCGGAGGTCGGCGTCCGACAGCTCGCCCGCTGCGTGGCGCCGACGCGCCTCGGCGAGGGCGGTCGGGCGCAGGAAGCTGCCCACGATGTCTGCTCGATACGGTGCACGTTCGGTCACACCGCGATCGTACGCGCCTTCATCCGCCCGATGAACGGTCGGCCCGCGACACGGACCCGCCCGCGGCGGGCCTCAGTACACGTACTCCATGAGCTCGACGCCCAGCACACGGAAGGCGTCGTGCGCGCGCAGCCGGTGCGCGATCGACAGGTCGTCGAAGCCCACGAAGAGCGCGTAGGCGACGCCGGCACGAGGGCCCGCGAGCACGCCGGCCTCGGTGCGCACACCCGCGGCGCGCCCGGTCTTGTTCACGAACAGGAGGCCGTGCTCGTCCTCGTCGTGCCCGAACGGATCGAGTCCGGTCGCCGACGCGACGAGCGAGAGGTCGTTGCCGTGGCTGAGCCACTCGGCCACCTGCGCGCTGACCCCGGCGCTCACGGCGGTGCTGTTGACCAGCGCCGCGAACAGCCGCGCGTACTCACGCGCCGAGCCGAGCGCCACGTGCGGGGCGTCGTCGGGCCCGCGCTGATCACGGAAGCTGTCCATGAGCGCCGACCGGGTCAGTCCCAGCTGCTCGGCGCGGGCGCGCACCGCCGGGAGTCCGACGCGCGAGAGCAGCGCGTTGGCGGCGAGCGCGTCGCCGACGGATGCTGCGAGCACCGCCAGATCGATGAGCGGCAGCGCGGGCGCCTTCAGGTGCCGCCAGAGCCCCGACACGGCCACGGGATCCAGCGCTGCCCGATCCACGATCTCGTACTGGTCGATCGTCCCGGCCTCGAACTGCGCCGCCACCTCGACCAGCAGCGGCACGACGCCGAGCCCGGCGATCGGAACGCTCAGGAAGTCGTCGCCCGAGAGCACCGTGGCGCCGCTGTCGAGATCGTCGACCCGCACCGACACCTGCGCCCCCGACGCGGCCAGCGCGTCGAGACTCTTGAGCGTCGAGGTGAAGGATCGGCGCCCGGCCGCCGCGCGCCGCGGCACGCGTTTGACGCCCCGGCGTGACTCACGCGTCGGTTCCGTGCCACGAACGGGTTCGGGCGAGCTGGCCACCACCGGCATCCTTCCTCGACGAGCGCTGCGAAGCGGGAGCGACGTTACGCGGTCGCTGTTCCCGCGGGGTTACCAGATGGTGACGCGCTGGCCCTCGTCGAGCCACAACGCGTCGCCCTCGGACACATCGAACGCCTCGTAGAACGCGTCGATGTTGCGCACGATCTGGTTGCACCGGAACTCGTTCGGCGAGTGCGGGTCGATCGTCAGCAACCGGATCGCCTCGGCCTCGCGGCTCTTCTGCTGCCAGATCTGCGCCCAGCTGAGCAGCAGGCGCTGCACACCCGAGCGCCCGTCGATCTCGGGTGCGGGCTCGCCGCCGAGCGACAGCTCGTACGCCTTCAGCGCGATGCTGAGACCGCCCAGGTCGCCGATGTTCTCGCCGATCGTGAGCGAGCCGTTGACGTGGTGCTCGGGGGCGAGGCCCTCGGGCACCAGCGCGTCGTACTGCGCGACGAGGTTCGCGGTGCGCTCCTCGAAGGCCGCGCGGTCGGCATCCGTCCACCAGTCGCGCAGCGACCCGTCGCCGTCGAAACGGCTGCCCTGGTCGTCGAACCCGTGGCCGATCTCGTGCCCGATGACCGCGCCGATGCCGCCGTAGTTGGCCGCGGCATCCCGGGTCTCGTCGAAGAACGGGTACTGCAGGATCGCGGCGGGGAACACGATCTCGTTCATGAGCGGGTTGTAGTACGCGTTGACGGTCTGCGGCGTCATGTACCACTCGTCACGGTCGATGGGCTGGCCCACCTTCCCGAGCTGACGGTCGTGCTCGTGGATGTGGGCGCGCCGCACGTTGCCGACCAGGTCGACGGCGTCGATCTCGAGCGTCGAGTAGTCCTTCCACTTTGCCGGGTAGCCGATCTTCGGCGTGAAGGCGTCGAGCTTGGCGAGCGCGCGCTCGCGGGTCTCGGGGCTCATCCAGTCGAGCGCGGAGATCGACTGGCGGTATGCCTCGATCAGGTTGGCGACGAGCTCGTCCATGGCGGTCTTCGCCGCCGGCGGGAAGTGACGGTCGACGTAGACCTTGCCGACGGCCTCGCCCAGGGCGGCCTCGACCAGGCTCACGCCGCGCTTCCAGCGCTCGCGGTTGACGGGCACGCCGGTGAGCTGCGTGCCGTAGAACGAGAAGTTCTCCGCGACGAAGGCGTCGGGCAGGAAGGCGGCCGCGCCGTGCACGACGCGGAAGCGCAGCCAGGCCTTCCAGTCCTCGAGGCGCTCCTCGGTGAGCAGGGTGCCGAGACCCTCGAGGAAGCTGGGCTGCGAGACGACGACCTCGGCGAAGGCGTCGGGATGCTGGGGGGCGAGCGCCTCGAGCCACGGCGTCAGGTCGACGCCGACCCGGGCGGTCACGTCGGCCCAGGTGGTGAGGTTGTAGGTGGCGACGGCATCGCGGCTGCGGACGTTGTCCCAGTGGTGGCCGGCGAGCTCGGTCTCGAGCGCGATGATGCGATCAGCGGCGGCGGCCGCATCCGGCACCTCGGCGAGGACGAGGATGCGCTCGATGTGTCCGCGCAGCGCCGACCGGGTCTCCTCGAATCCGTCGAGCCGGTAGTAGCTCTCGTCGGGCATCGACAGCCCGCCCTGGATGAAGAACGGCAGGTAGCGCTCGGGGTTGCCCGGGTCGGGCTCGACGTAGAGGTCGATGATGCCGCTCACGCCGTCGCGCTCGAGGGCTCCGACCAGCGAGAGGAAGCCCGCCAGATCGGTGACCTGGTCGACGCGCTCGAGCTGCGCGCGCACCGGTGCGGTGCCCAGCTCGTCGATCCGGTCGGTGTCCATGAAACTCGTGAAGAGGTCGCCGATCTTGCGCGCCTCGGTGCCCGGCTCCGCCGCCTGGGACTCCAGGATGATCGCCTGCACATCCTTCTCGGCCTGCTCGGCGATGAGGTGGAACGAGCCCCAGCGGGCCTTGTCCTCGGGGATCTCGCTGCGGGCGATCCACTCGCCGTTGACGTGGCGGAAGAGGTCGTCCTGGGGGCGGATCTCGCTGCTCAACTCCTCGAGAGCGAGACCGGAACGGGGGGCGTCGGTCATGGCGACAGGATATGCCCGCCGCCCTGTGTGCCGGCTCCATCCCCCGCCCGGCGCGTGCCCGCGGGTGCCCCGCGCCGCGCCGTCCCCCGCCGCCGCTCGCCCCCGCGCCCCCGCGCGCTCGTCCCGTCCTACCCCGCCGAGCGCACATCCCGTGACCGAGCGCCCCTGCCCGCCCCAGTTCGCGCGACGACCGGGGGGGGCGACGGGCGGGGGGGCG
>NZ_JBFBHG010000051.1:0-5319 GCF_040685095.1 Microbacterium sp. NPDC089189 | reverse complement strand
GCCGAGCGCATATCCCGGACGATGTGCGCTCGGCGACGGGATGTGCGCTCGGCAAGGGTGGGGTGCGGGTCCGCCACCCCGCGGGCGGCGGGGCGGGGCCGGGGGCGGGGATGGGGTGGGTCAGGCGGTGCCGGAGGTGCGCCAGCCGCCCTGGTACTCCTGCCGGGCGGTCTCGGCGTACGGGACAGGGCTCACGATGGCGCGGACCGCGATCTGATCGTGCGGCTCGACGGTGGTCTTCTTCGAGCCGCCGTCGGGCTCGCCCCACACCACGCGCACCTCGGCGCCGACCGGGACATCGCGGTCGACGGTGGCGAGCGAGAGGCCGCGCTTCTCGTTGGCGGTGACGCCGGTGAAGAGCGAGAGGCCCACGGTGTTGCCGTCGGCGTCGATGACGGCGTCGTAGTTGGACGAGCCGTAGTTGGCGTTGGGCAGGTCGAAGAACTGGTAGCCGACACCCTCACGGTCGATGACGCTCGTCAGGATCTTGGCGAGGTCCTCGTCGTTCCACGCGAGCGTGACCTTCTTGCGCTGCGCATCGGCATCCACCTTCTCGAGCGCGTCGCGCCCGATGAAGTCGTGGTCGAACTTCACGAACGATCCGTAGCCGAGCTCCCACGGGTTGAGGTAGTAGTCCTCGATGTTCTCCGACACGAACGATCCGGCGAGCGCGTTGATCGCCTCGTAGCTGTTGGCGGGCAGCCACTCGCGATACGCCCGCTCGCCCTCACCGGTGTAGATGGCCGGCAGCGGCGACGGGATCCATCCCGACTCGAGGGTGTTGGACGAGTAGGCGCGCGAGCCGCACGGCTCGATGCCGAACTCGCGGCCCGCCTCGAGCACGGCGTCGCGGATCTTCTGGTGCTGCTCGTACGGGCCCCAGATCTCGAGCCCGGGCGCGCCGGCCATGCCGTGGCGGAGCGTGCGCACCTTCTCGCCCGCGATGGTCATCTCGCCCATGTGGAAGAACCGCACCTTCTCGAGCGGACCGCCGTTGAGCTTCTCGATGATGCTCCAGGCGTTGGGTCCCTGGATCTGGAACCGGTAGTAGTCGCGGTGCACGGCCGCACCGTACGGACGCGACGGCGAGCGGTCGTCGTACCGGAACTCGAGGTCGTAACCGCCGGTCTCGGCGTGGAACTGCAGCCAGTTCGCGCCCGGGGCGCGACCGACGTACACGTACTCGTCGGCCGCTTCGTGGAAGAGGATGCCGTCGCCGATCACTCCGCCGTTGGATGCGGTGGGCACGAACTGCTTCGCCGTGTTCACGGGGAAGTTCGCGAACGAGTTGATGCCGGTCTCGCTCAGGAGCTTCAACGCATCCGGACCGGAGACGAAGAAGTTGACCATGTGGTGGGTCTGGTCGTAGAGCACGGCGGTCTCGCGCCAGGCCTTCTGCTCTCGCCGCCAGTTCGTGAACTCCGCCGGAACGACCGGATAGATGTACGTGCCCAGCTGCGAATCACGCAGCATCCCGACCGTGTCGTTCCGCTCGTCCAACAACTGCTGCAGGTTCTGCGCCATGAGTACGCCCTTCGACTTCCTTGTCCGTGGCCGGTGCGCGCTCGTCCGAACGCATCTCCCTCTGTCCATAGTGATTTTCCGATCTCGGATTGTCAACAAAATCTTGACCATTCGTGGCGGGCTGTGATTCGCTGGGGCCATCCCGGACGGCATCGACGCCGCTCCGCTCCGGCACGGCGGTCGCCCAGTACCGCGCAGGCCGACAGGAGGAACCGTTGAGCGAGACCACTCCTTCGCTGCTCGTGGTGAGTGCGCACGCAGGCGATTTCGTCTGGCGCGCCGGCGGCGCGATCGCCGCCGCGACCCTGCGCGGCGAGCGCGCCACCGTCGTCTGCCTCAGCTACGGCGAGCGCGGCGAGTCCGCGAGCCAGTGGCTGGCGGGAAAGCCGCTGGACGAGATCAAGCAGATCCGCCGCGCGGAGGCGACCGCCGCCGCCGCGGCACTGGGGGCCGACATCGAGTTCCTGGATCTCGGTGACTATCCGCTGCGGGAGAGCCCGGAAGCCGTCGCGCAGCTGGTCGACGTCTACCGGCGGGTGCAGCCCACGGTCGTGCTCACGCATCCTCTTCTCGATCCGTACAACGGCGACCACCCGGCCGCGGCGCGCATGGCACTCGAGGCGCGGATCCTCGCGCAGGCCATCGGTGTGGCGAACGCGGACGGGTCGATGCCGACGGCCGAGACCATCATCGGCGCGCCCCCGGTGTTCTTCTTCGAGCCCCACCAGAGCGAGCAGTCCGACTTCAAGCCGAACGTGCTGCTCGACATCACCGCCGCGTTCCCACGCAAGCGGGCGGCGATGGAGTGCCTGCCCGCCCAGACGCACATGTGGGAGTACTACGCGCAGCTGGCCGTGCGCCGCGGGGTGCAGGTGCGACGCAACGCCGGCCCCAACCTCGGACTGCCCCACGACACGATGGGCGAGGCCTACGTGCGGTACCTGCCGCAGGTCACGGACGTGCTCGCATGAGCGGAGTCGTCGTCACCGGCATCCGCCGTGCCGACCGCGCCGACATCGACGCGCTGGCCTCCTTCGGATCGGCGACCGTGCACGAGGCGATGGGTCGCACCGGCTACGCGGGTCCGGCTATCCGCGCCCTGCAGCGGGATGCCGCGATCGCCGGGAGCGCGATCACGGTGTCGGCCGCCGCGGGCGACAACCTCATGGTGCACGTGGCGATCGAACAGGCCGAGGAGGGCGACGTGATCGTCGTCGTGCCCGCGGCCGACTCGGCCTACGGGGTCATCGGCGAGCTCATGGCGACCCAGATGCAGACCCGCGGCGTGCGCGGCTACGTCACCTCCGGCGGCGTGCGCGACACCGCCGAGCTGCGGGCGATGGGGTTCCCGGTGTGGGCGACGCACGTCAGCGCGCTCGGCACCGTCAAGGACACCGCGGGCTCCGTCAACATCCCCGTGGTGCTCGGCGCGGTCGGCGTGCGCCCGGGCGACGTGATCGTCGCCGACGACGACGGCGTCGCGGTGGTGCCGCTCGCGCAGGTCGCCGCCACGCGGGCCGCGGCCGCCACGCGGGCGGAACGCGAGCGACGCAACCGGGAGCGGTATCGGGCCGGCGAGATCTCGATGGACATCAACGAGCTGCGTCCCGTGCTCGAGGGTCTGGGCGTCCGCCATCTCACCCAGGCCGAGTACGACGATGACCACTGATCCGCGCGACGGCATCCCCTGCATGCTCATGCGCGGGGGCACGTCGAAGGGCGCGTACTTCCTCGCCGCCGACCTTCCGAGCGACCCCGCCGAGCGCGATGCCCTGCTGCTGCGCATCATGGGCAGTCCCGACCCGGCGCAGATCGACGGGCTCGGCGGCGCGCATCCCCTCACCAGCAAGGTCGCGATCATCTCGGCATCGACGACTCCGGATGCGGATGTCGACTACCTCTTCCTCCAGGTCGCCGTCGACGAGGCGCTCGTCAGCACCACGCAGACCTGCGGCAACCTGCTGGCCGGGGTGGGTCCGTTCGCGCTCGAGCGCGGGCTCGTGACCGCGTCGGGCGACAGCGCCCGCATCCGCATCGCCCTGCGGAACACCGGGGACGTCGCCACGGCCACATTTCCGACATCCGACGGCCGGCCCGAGTACGCCGGCGACCGCCACATCGACGGCGTCCCCGGTACGGCCGGCGCGATCGACCTCGAGGTGACGGCGGGCCCGGGCAAAGCCCTCTTCCCGTCGGGCTCCGTCGTCGACGTCGTCGAGGGGCTGCACGTGACGCTCGTCGACAACGGGATGCCGACGGTGCTGATCGCCGCGGCCGACGTCGGGGCGTCCGGGGCGGAGAGCCCCGACGAGCTCGAGGGCGACGCGGCCCTCCGCGAACGGATCGAGCGCCTCCGCCGCGCCGCGGGCGAGCGGATGGGGCTGGGTGATGTCGCCGAGCAGACCGTGCCGAAGGTGATCCTGCTGGCCCCCGCGCAGGCCGGCGGGGCGATCGGCACGCGCGCCTTCATCCCGCACCGTGTGCACACCTCGATCGGCGTGCTCATGGCGGCCTCCGTCGCCGCCGCCGTGCGCGTGCCCGGAACGGTCGCCGCCGACATCCCGTCCGGGCCGGCTTCCTCTTCGGATGGCGACGGCCCGCTCGCGATCGAGCACCCGAGCGGTTCCCTCGACACCGAGGTGACCGTGCACCGCGACGCCGACGGCACCTGGCGCGCGGCGTCGCTGTCGCACCGCACCGCCCGCAAGATCTTCGACGGCCGGGTGTTCCCCGGCCCCATCCGCTGACCACCGCCATCCCCGTCAGAGAGGACGCTCACGATGACCGACTTCCGTTCGTTCGACGTCGCCCATATCGGCAGTGTCGAACTGCTCACGCCCGATTTCGCCGGCAGCCGCTGGTTCTTCGAGGATCTCCTCGCGATGCGCGTGGTCGCCGAGACCCCCGGCAGCATCTACCTGCGCACCTGGGACGAGTACGAGCAGTACACGATCAAGCTCACGGCCTCGGATGCGGCGGGCGTCGGTCTCACGACGTTCCGCACGACCTCGCCCGAGGCACTCGAGCGCCGCGTCGCCGAGATCGATGCGATGGGACTCGGTGAGGGCTGGGAGGACGGCGAGGTCGGCACGGGCCCGACGTATCGCTTCCGCGATCCCGACGGTCACGCCATGGGCATCTACTACGAGACCGAGCGCTACGTCGCGACCGACGACAAGCCGGCGCTGAAGAACCAGGCGTCGCGGTTCCCCGGTCACGGCGTGAACGCCCGCCGCCTCGACCACATCAACTACCTGGCGAAGGATGTGGAGGCCAACGGCGAGTTCGTGGCCCGGGCCCTCGGCGGGCGTGAGAGCGAACGCATCCGCAACGACGACGGCCGCTTCGCCGCGTGGTGGTTCCACTTCTCACTCAAGTCGTACGACGTCGTCTACTCCGACGACTGGACGAAGCACGGCAATCGCCTGCACCACATCGCGTTCGCCCCCGACACGCGCGAGGACATCCTGAAGGCCGCCGACATCTTCCTGGAGAACGGCATCCACATCGAGTCCGGGCCGCACAAGCACGCGATCAACCAGACGTTCTTCCTCTACGTGTGGGAGCCCGGCGGCAACCGCATCGAGTTCGCGAACGCCGGCGCGCGCCTGCTCCTCGACCCCGACCAGCCGGTCGTCGAGTGGAGCCAGGAGGAGCGCAAGAAGGGCCAGGCCTGGGGCATGAAGACCATCGAGACCTTCCACACCCACGGCACCCCCCTCGTCTGACCCGGGTCGCTGGACCCGCGAGACAGCACTTTCGCGCCGAGACGGTGGGTTTAACCCGCTGTCTCGG
>NZ_JBFBHG010000050.1:0-5912 GCF_040685095.1 Microbacterium sp. NPDC089189 | reverse complement strand
GATCCGCGAGACAGCACTCCGGCGCCGAGACCGTGGGTTTAACCCGCTGTCTCGGCGCGAAAGTGCTGTCTCGCGGGTCAGGCACCCCCCGAACGCCCCCCCGAACCGTGTCCGAGGAAGGACCGATGACGATGACGTCACCCCGAAACCGCGTGCTGCCCGTGGCGGTGGTCGCCGCCCTGGTGAGCACTCCGCTGCTGGCGGCACCCGCCGCATCCGCCGCCGAAGCGCCGACCGTGGTCGACACCACCGCATTCGCGGTCGTCGCCGGCGACAGCCCCGACCTGCCCGCCACACTCGCGGTCAGCGTCGACGGCACCACCACCGAGCGGCCCGTCGACTGGGACCTCGCCGGCCTCACCTTCACCCAGCCGTACCGCAGCTACGAGATCTCCGGCGCCGTCGAGGGCATCGAGACCCCGGTCGCCGCGACCGTCGAGACCCTCGCTCCCGACACCGTCTACTACGTGGATGCCGGGACCGCCGCATCCGGATCGCCCGCCTACGACGGCGCCCGCGCGCTCCTCGGCGAGGCTCTGCGCAACGACCGCTCCGATCAGCCGGCCGGGGCAGGAACCACCTGGGGATTCCGCGGGCAGGACGGCACGCGCACCGACGCGGGGGCCAAAGACCTGAACGGCCACTACGGCCTCAACGGCGCCGGCAACGCGATCTCGTACGACCTCCAGCTCGACACCGCGGGCGACTACACGCTGGCCTTGGGCATCAACGAGTGGTGGTCGGCGACCGACCGCCAGGTGCAGGCGCAGATCGTGGATGCTGACGGCACCGTCCACGACGTCGCCCGCAGCACGGCCGGGCAGATCTCTCCCGCGCAGCGCACCTCCGCGGTGACCGGGACGTTCTCCATCCCCGAGGATGCGGTCGGCGCCGCCACGCTGCGCGTGACCAACGTCGGATGGCAGGGCGCCTCCGCCACCTGGTTCGCCCTCGCCGAGGGTGCGCAGCAGTGGGACCTCAGCGTGGCGCCGGTGTCCGCCCCGACCTTCTCGCCCGATCCGGCGACGGTCTACGGTGCGGCGCAGACGGTGACGATCAGCGCACCGGAGGGTGCGATGGTCGTCTACACCCGTGACGGCTCGACCCCCACCCGCACGAACGGGGTCCGCTACGACGGCCCGTTCGCGCTCGACGCGTCGGCGAGCCTTCGCGCCGTGGCCATCCGCGACGGTGTGACGAGTCCCGTCGCGAGCGTCGACTACACGATCGCCCCGCATGAGGGCGCGTACACGAGCGTGCCCGTCGGGCAGCCGTGGTTCGACACCGCCGGCGACAGCATCCAGGCCCACGGCGGCGGATTCCTCGAATACGACGGCGCCTACTACTGGGTCGGCGAGGACAAGGCGCACAACCAGGCGTCGTTCAACGGCGTCAACCTGTACCGCTCCGAAGACCTGCTGAACTGGGATTTCGTCTCGCAGATCCTCGTTCCCGAGGCGCCGGGACTCGACTGCAACGTCCGCGGCTCCGCCACCTGCAAGGTCGAGCGGCCGAAGCTCCTGCACAACGCCGAGACCGGCCGGTTCGTGCTCTGGGGTCACTGGGAGACCGCCGATTCCTACGAGGCCTCCGAGGTTGTCGTGGCCACCAGTCCCACGATCGACGGACAGTACGCCGTCGAGTACCACGGGCGTCCCGGTGCGGGCGAGGTGTGGGATCTCGAACAGCAGCACGCGATCGACGCGACCGTGACGAGCGGGCAGTATCCGACGGCAGCGGCGGCCGAGAGCGCCTACCGCAGCGCAGGGAACACGCCGCGCGGACACCAGTCGCGCGACTTCACCGTCTACGTGGATGGGGAGGGCGACGGTTGGCTCATCTCGGCCGAGGCGCACGAGCAACTGCGGATCTACCCGCTGTCCGACGATTTCGTCACCGCCCGCCACGCCGATTCGTACCCGCTCTTCGCGGGCGAGAGTCGTGAAGCCGCCGCCATCACGCAGATCGACGGCGTGTACTACCTCGTCACGTCGGGGCAGTCGGGCTGGTACGCCAACCAGCTCAAGTACGCCACGACGACCGATCTGTCCGATCCGGACGGGTGGTCGGCGAACCGCAACATCGGCAACAACACCACGTTCAAGAGCCAGCCGACCTATCTCATGCCGCTGCAGCGGGCCGACGGCGGCACCTCGGTGGTCTACATGGGTGACCGGTGGGTCGCCGGGGCGCTGGCCACATCCACATACGTCTGGCTTCCGCTCGACGTGGATGAGGACACCCGCTCGATGACGCTCGAGTACACCGACGGCTGGTCGTTCGACGTCGAGACCGGTGAGTTCGTGAGCCCCGAGGCGCGGGTGCTCTCGCGTGGCAAGCCGGCATCGGCGACGCCCGCCGGGTCGCTGTCGTCGGGGTACACCGACGCCGTGGCCGACGACGGAGAGGCCGAGCTGTCGTCGCCGGCGGCAGCGGCGAACGACGGGATCGCGTACACGACGAGCCCCTACGACAACAGCCACTACTTCTTCCCCGGTACGACGTCCGCCTACACGTGGCAGGTCGACCTCGAGGAGGAATCCGACCTGGATCGTGTCGACATCAGCTGGCGCAGCCACAACGGCTCCGAGACGTTCAGTCGCTACGTGCTGTCGGGGAGCGTCGACGGGGAGAATTGGACCGTGCTCGCCGACCGCCGCGCCAACCGCACGGTGGGCTTCACGAGCGACGGCGTCGACGGGACGTACCGGCATGTGCGGGTCGAGGTCGTCGGCATCGTCAACGACCACAACAAGAACGAGGCCGCGTGGGCCGCGGGACTCGTCGAGGTCGAGGTATTCGGAACCGTCGGCACCGAGCCCGGGGAGCCCGGGGAGCCGGGTGAGCCTGGGACGCCGGGGACGCCGGGTGAGCCGGGTAACCCGGGGACGCCGGGTGAGCCGGGGGTGCCGGGTGGTTCGGTGCCGTCTGCTCCGGCGGAGTCGGCGTTGACGGCGGAGACGCGGGGTGGGATCACGGTGCCGTCGTCGGTGACGGCGGGCTCGGTGATCACGGTCGGTGTCGACGCGTCGCGTGCGGGTTCGTCGGTGGATGCGTGGTTGTTCTCGTCTCCGGTGCATCTAGGTGCGCGGACGGTGTCGTCGGCGGGTGAGTTCTCGGTGCGGATTCCCGCCGAGACGCCGGCGGGCCAGCACCGTCTGGCGGTGACGGATGCGTCGGGTGCGGTCATCGGGTGGGCTCCGCTCGAGGTCCGCGCGGCGGGTGCGTTGCCCGCGACGGGTCTGGACCTGGGTGCGAGTGTTCCGCTCGCTCTGGGCGCGCTGCTGCTGGGCTCGCTGCTGGTCGGTGGCGTGCTCCTGCGTCGCCGCACCGAATAACCCGAACCGCGAGACAGCACTTTCGCGCCGAAACCGTGGGTTAAACCCGCTGTCTCGGCGCGAAAGTGCTGTCTCGCGGGTCCAGTGCGGGTCCAGCGCACCCGGGCGAGTAGAAGTGCTCACCGCCGCGGGGTGGGGTGCGGGGCGCGGGATACCGTGATCGAGTGTCCGGCATCCTGGGGAAAACCGTCCATCTCGTCACGTCCGCGCTCGTCGGCGCGCTCGTGCTCGCCTCGGCGTCGTCGCTGACCGCAGCGCCCGCGACGGCGGCCGAGTCCGACTGCATCCCGATCGCCGCGATCGCTTTCCGCGGCAGCGGTCAGGGCAACATCGACCGCACCGTGACCTCGCACGACGGCGCCCCGCATCGTTACGGCTCATCGGCGCTCGTGACGAACGGATGGGAGGGCGCGACCCTCGGGCGGATGCTCGATCGCGTGGCCGCGTCATCCGGCATCTCGGGTCTGCGCGGCGAGGACATCCCCGTCTACGGCGTCGGGCCCGCCGACCGCGCGAACCCCGACGGTTATCCCGCGGTCTCGGCCGCGTGGGAGATCGTGGGGCGTCTGCACCTGTCGGCATCCGACGGCGCGGACGCCGCCGACGCGCTCATGGCCAAGATCAAGCGCGAGCACGGCTCGGAGGCCGCGGGGTGCGAGACGCCCACCAAGTTCGTCGTGATCGGTTACTCGCAGGGGGCCATGGCCGCCCGCTACGCCGCGCGGCTCAACCGCACCGATGTCGTCGGCTATCTCACGGTGGGCGATCCGTTCCAGCAGCCCTTCGGCACCGGCGTCTACGGCGACGGATACCGCGGCACCGGTGTGATCCACGTGGCGGACGCCATCCGCACGGCGGGATTCAGTGCGCTGAACGGTGACCTCAACGAGATCTACGACCGCCCCGGGATGACCGTGCACTCGCTGTGCCACGAGGACGACCCGATCTGCGATGTGAACCCCTGGTACGCGCTTCCGCTGGTGATGCTCTTCGCGCACACCCCGTCGATCGACCAGCACACCAACTATTTCACGGATGCGGCCGAGGCGCAGACCTTCGCGAACCACTACCTCACGACGCTCGAGAAGATCGCGGCGGAGCAGGCGCGGAACGCGCCCAAGCGCGCGGTGGAGCTCGCCGTGGTCGTCGACCGCAGCGGCTCGATGGCCGCCACGCTGCCCAAGATCGCGGCCCTCCAGCACGCGGTGGCCGCCATGAAGGCGCGCCACCAGGACGTGCGCGTCGCCCTCGTCGACTTCACCGAGGACGAGGGGCCGTCGGTACGCCTGCCGTTCACCGACGACCTGGAGCTCTTCTCCGCCGGCGTCATGGCGCTGCGCAGCCAGCCCGGCGCCGACACCGCCACCTCGCACGTGCATGCGGGCCTCAGCGCCGCGGCATCCGAGCTCGGATGGGCGCCCGACGCGACCCGCGCGGTGCTCACGATCGGTGATTCCGGGGCGACCGATCCCGCGGCGCTCGAGGAGACCCTCGCGGCGCTCGCCACCCCGCCCGCGAGCACAGCGCGCGCGGCATCCCCGGTGGTCGAGTCGGAGCCGATCGTCGTCTACGGCCTCGCCGCGGACGACGCCTTCTCGGATGCGGTCGGCGGCGTCGTGGAGGCGACCGGCGGTCTGCTCATCGATGTCTCTGACGACACCGCCTACGACGAGGCGTTCGCCGAGGTGCTCGGCGACCTCGGCACGGCGCCGGATGCGGCACTCGGCGCACCCGAGGTCGTTCCGGTCGGGCTGCCGGTGGTGCTCAGCGGCACGGGTTCGAGCTCGGATGGCGCCGACACGACCTACACGTTCGACGTCGACGGTGACGGGGTGTTCGACCAGACCACCGCCGACAACGTCACGTTCACGCCGGCGACCGCCGGGCCGCTGCGGGTGACGCTGCGTGCGACGGATGCGCGCGGCCGCGTGAGCGAGGAATCACGGGAGCTGCTGGTGGTCGACCTGCCGCCGGATCTGCCCGAGCTCGACACGACGACTGCGAGCCTCGGCGTCACCGCGCCGGCCGCGGTCGCGCCGGGGAGCACGCTCGACGTCGTGACGGATGCGGCTCCGGGCGAGACCGTCGCCATCGGGCTCGTCGCCGGCGCGGCGTGGTCGGGCCCCGTCGCGCACGCCGCCGAAGCTGTGGTGGCACCCGACGGAACCGTCACGCTCGAGGTGCCGGCCACGCTCGCACCCGCCGCGTACTCCGCGCTCGTCGTCACGGCGGACGCGCGCTGGGGCGCGGCCTCCGTCACGGTCACTGCGCCGACCGACGGCGGCTCCGGTGCGCTCCCCGGAACGACCCCGGGAACGGATCAGGGGACGGGCGCGGCCCCTGTTGTCGCCGGGGACGCACCGGCCCGCGCCGCGGCGCTCGCCCGCACGGGCCTCGACGGGTCCGGGCCGGCGCTCTGGGCCGGGGCGAGCGCGCTGCTGCTCGTGCTCGGCGGTGTGCTCGTGGCCCTGCGCCGGCGCACCCGCATCCGCCCCATCGACTGACCGAACCGCGAGACAGCACATTGGAGCCCCAAAACTGGGGTTAAACCACCCACGGCGCCCGCAACATCAG
>NZ_JBFBHG010000049.1:0-7712 GCF_040685095.1 Microbacterium sp. NPDC089189 | reverse complement strand
GCCCCCGAACTTCGGCGCGGTGCCGGGGGTTTACCCCCGCGGTCTCGGCGCCGGGTTGCTGTCTCGCGGTTCTGAGAAGGAGGAGACGTCATGGCTCGGGTCATGGGAGTGGATTCGTCGACGCAGTCGTGCAAGGTCGTGATCGTCGACACCGAGAGCGGGAACGTCGTCCGCGAGGGGCGCGCGCCGCATCCGGACGGCACCGAGGTCGACCCGGCGGCGTGGTGGACGGCCCTCGAGAGCGCGATCGCGGCGGCCGGTGGCCTGGACGACGTGGCCGCGTGGTCGATCGGCGGCCAGCAGCACGGAATGGTCGCGCTGGATGCGGCGGGCCGGGTCATCCGCCCGGCGCTGCTGTGGAACGACACGCGCTCGGGCGCGGCCGCGGCGGAACTCACCGCCGAGTTCGGTGCCGAGACACTGGCCCGGCGCACTGGGCTCGTGCCGGTGGCGTCGTTCACGATCACCAAGCTGCGCTGGCTGCGCGACCACGAGCCCGACAACGCCCGGCGCGTGGCGGCGGTCGCGCTGCCCCACGACTGGCTCACCTGGCGCCTGCGGGGCTACGGACCCGCCGGCGAGAGCGCGCTGGGTCCCGTGCTCGAGGAGCTCGTCACCGACCGCTCGGATGCCTCGGGCACCGGCTACTGGTCGCCGGAGACCGGGGGCTACGACCGCGAGCTCGTCGTCGCCGCGCTCGGACGGGACGCGGTTCTGCCGCGGGTCCTCGGCCCGCGCGAGAGCGTGACCGACCCGGACGGCCGCCGGGTAGGCCCCGGCGCCGGTGACAACGCCGGCGCGGCGCTCGGGGTCGGTGCGCGCCCCGGCGACGCCATCGTGTCGATCGGCACGAGCGGCACGGTCTTCGCGGTGAGCGCCGAGCGGACGGTGGATGCGTCGGGCACGGTCGCGGGCTTCGCCGACGCGGACGGACACTTCCTCCCCATCGTCGTGACCCTCAACGCGGCGCGCGTGCTGGATGCGATCGCCCGGCTCCTCGGCGTCGACCACGCCGCGCTCAGCGACCTCGCGCTCGCGGCCGAACCCGGTGCCGGCGGGCTGCGTCTCGTGCCCTACTTCGAGGGCGAGCGCACGCCGAACCTGCCCGACGCCACCGCATCCCTGCTCGGGATGACGCTCGCCTCGACGACGCGCGAGAATCTGGCCCGCGCCGCGGTCGAGGGGATGCTGTCGGGACTCGGAGCGGGGCTGGAGGCCCTCCGTGGGGTGGGCGTTCCCCTCGAGCGCGTGTTGCTGATCGGCGGCGCCGCGCAGTCGCCCGCCGTCCGCACGATCGCCCCCGCAGTGTTCGGGATGCCGGTGGAGGTACCCGAACCCGGCGAGTACGTCGCGCTCGGCGCCGCGCGCCAGGCCGCCCGACTGCTCGGCGCCTGACCGCACCGCACGCCCGGCCGTCGTCCGGCACAACGGCGGACCACGCTGCAGCACAACGGCGGACCACGCCGCAGCACAACGGCGGAGATGCCCCGCAACACCCCGGTGAAACAGGCCAGAAGCCGGAGTGTCGGGTCGCATCTCCGCCGTTGTGCGCGTCGGCTGTTGCGCGCAGCGCACAACAGCCGTCCCGACCGGCCCTCGCAAGCGTGTTCACAGCCGGTGCCGAGCCGCAGGCCATACCGTCGAAGGCATGAAGGTCCCGCTCTCGGAGCAGCAGATCACGGTCTCGGCGGCGCAGTTGCGGGAGGTGCGCGACGAACTGCAGCGGTTCCTCCTGGAGTACCGGTTCGGGATGCAGGAGATCGAGACGAAGATCTCGATCCTCCGCGACGAGTTCCTGCACATGCACGACTACAACCCGATCGAGCACGTGTCGAGTCGGGTCAAGTCGCCCGACAGCCTCGTCGAGAAGGTGACGCGAAAGGGGCTCGACTCCGACTTCGCGACGATCCGCGAGCACATCACCGACATCGCGGGCGTGCGGGTGACCTGCAGCTTCACCACCGACGCCTACCGCCTCTTCGACCTGCTCACCCAGCAGGACGACGTCACCGTGCTCACGGTGAAGGACTACATCGCCCACCCCAAGGAGAACGGGTACAAGAGCCTTCACGTCATCGTCGAGGTGCCGGTCTTCCTCTCCACCGGCCCCGTCCGCGTGCCCGTCGAGGTGCAGTTCCGCACGATCGCGATGGACTTCTGGGCGAGCCTCGAGCACAAGATCTACTACAAGTACGCCCGGCAGGTGCCGGAAGGGCTGCTCGACAGCCTCAAGGAGGCGGCGGAGACCGCATCCGCGCTGGATGAGCGCATGGAACGCCTGCATCGCGAGATCCACGGCGACCCCGGCTCGATCCTGCCGCACGGCGTCATCCGCGTCTGAGGCCGCGGCTAGGCTCGCGGCATGCGGGTGCTCGATGAGCTGTGGGATGCGGCCAGGCGCGATCTGAGCGACGCCCCGCGCGAATCCCTCGCCGCCTGGCACCGGCCCCGCGTGCTGGGCATCCCACGTGCCCCGCGACTCGTGCCGGTCGGCTCCGCGTGGCACCTGGGCGTGCTGCTGCTGGGCGAGGACGAGGTGTGGGCGACGGGCGACGTGGTGCGCTCGCGTGAGGACGTGCGGCGGGGTTTCGCGGCCGAGTCGCAGCGCTCGCGCGCCGAGGTCGCCGCGGCGGCGTTCCGCGGCGGCTACCCGGAGGGCGCGACACTGCACCTCGGGTGGGAGCCGATCGACGAGGCGCCGCTCGCCGCGGGCGCCCCCTCCGGCCCGCTCCGTCTCGACGGCGACGAGCCCGTGGTGCGCTGGAGCGCCGGCGGCGGATGGCAGCCGCTGCGGAGCTATCTCGCCGAGCGGGTGGCGCTGCTGCGCGATCCTCCCGCGGGCGCCTCCTGAGCGACCGCGACCGCTCGTCTCGGACCGAACCCTCCACGGGGTCCGCGTCAATCCCTCGGGCGTGATCCGTCGCATGAGAAATGCTCGGACGATGACCGATACGTCCCCGATGCCCGACTCCACTAGTGTGAGATCCCTTCCCGGCGACGGGGATTCCGCGACGGAAGGGCACGCCGTGAAGACCTGGCCAGGATCGGCATATCCGTTGGGGGCGACCTTCGACGGCAACGGCACCAACTTCGCGCTCTTCAGCGAGGGCGCCGAGCGCGTGGAGCTCTGCCTCTTCGACGATGACGACGTCGAGACCCGTATCGAGCTGATCGACGTCGACGCCTTCGTCTGGCACGCGTACCTGCCCAACATCGCGCCGGGCCAGCGCTACGGCTACCGGGTGCACGGCCCGTACGACCCCGCGAACGGTCAGCGCTTCAACGCCAGCAAGCTGCTGCTCGACCCGTACGCCAAGGCCGTCGACGGTCAGGTCGAGTGGGATCAGGCCGTCTTCTCCTACCCGTTCGGCGACCCGGATGGGCACAACGACGACGACTCGGCGACGCACATGATGAAGGGCGTCGTCGTGAACCCCTTCTTCGACTGGGGCGGAGACCGGCTGCCGAAGACGCCCTATTCCGAGAGCTTCATCTACGAGGCGCACGTGAAGGGCTTGACCGAGCGTCATCCCGGCATCCCCGAGGAGATCCGCGGCACGTACAGCGCCATCGCGCATCCCGTCATCATCGAGCACCTCAAGCGCCTGGGCGTGACCGCGATCGAGCTGATGCCGGTGCACCAGTTCGTCAACGACGACACCCTCGAGCAGAAGGGGCTGTCGAACTACTGGGGCTACAACACGATCGCGTTCCTCGCCCCGCAGAACACCTACTCCTCCACCGGCCAGCGCGGCCAGCAGGTGCAGGAGTTCAAGGGGATGGTGCGGGCCCTCCACGCCGCCGGCATCGAGGTCATCCTGGATGTGGTCTACAACCACACCGCCGAGGGCAACCACATGGGCCCGACCCTCTCGATGCGCGGCATCGACAACGAGGCGTACTACCGGCTCGAAGACGACGACAAGCGCTACTACACCGACTACACCGGCACGGGCAACAGCCTGAACGTCGGCAACCCGCACGCGCTGCAGCTGATCATGGACTCGCTGCGGTACTGGGTGCTCGAGATGCACGTCGACGGATTCCGGTTCGACCTGGCGGCGACCCTCGCGCGCGAGTTCTACGACGTCGATCGGCTCGCCGCCTTCTTCGAGCTCGTGCAGCAGGATCCGGTGGTCTCGCAGGTCAAGCTCATCGCCGAGCCGTGGGACGTCGGCCCCGGCGGGTACCAGGTGGGCAACTTCCCGCCGCAGTGGACCGAATGGAACGGCAAGTACCGCGACACCGTGCGCGACTTCTGGCGCGGCGAGCCGTCCACCCTCGGCGAGTTCGCCTCCCGCCTCACGGGGTCGGCCGACCTCTATGAGAACTCGGGCCGGCGCCCGGTCGCGTCGGTGAACTTCGTCACCGCGCACGACGGCTTCACGCTCCGCGACCTCGTGTCGTACAACGAGAAGCACAACGACGCCAACGGCGAGGACGGCAACGACGGCGAGTCGCACAACCGCTCCTCCAACAACGGCGTCGAGGGTCCGACCGACGACCCCGCCGTCCTCGTGCGGCGCTCGCGGCAGCAGCGCAACTTCATCGCCACCCTGCTGCTCAGCCAGGGCGTGCCGATGCTGCTGCACGGCGACGAGCTCGGGCGCACGCAGGGCGGCAACAACAACGGATACGCGCAGGACAACGAGATCACCTGGGTCGACTGGGAGAACGTCGACCAGCAGCTCGTGGACTTCACCGCGGCGCTCGCCCGGCTGCGGCGCGACCACCCGACGTTCCGGCGCAGTCGGTTCTTCGACGGCCGGCCGGCTCTGCGCGAGCAGGACGCCCCCGTGCCCGACATCGTGTGGCTGCGCCCGGACGGCACGCCCATGCAGCCCGACGACTGGGACTCGGGCTTCGGCCGCGCGGTCGGGGTGTTCCTCAACGGCAACGGCATCCGCGAGCGCGACCGTCGCGGTGAGCAGATCACCGACGCGCACTTCACGGTGCTCTTCAACGCCGGCGACGAGCCGGTCGACTTCTCGATGCCGGATGTGGACTTCTCGCCCCAGTGGGATGTGCTCGTCGACACCGCCGGCAACCGGGCCAACACCGAGCCGGTGGCGCCGGGGGAGACCCTCCCGGTCGAGCCGAAGTCGCTCATCGTGCTGCGCGAGCACCGCGAACCCGAGTCCGAGGTCGACCACTCGGTGTCGTCGTCGCTCACGCAGGGGCTGACCACGGCGATCGACGAGGTGCCGGGTGCGGCTCCCAAGGCCGAGGTGGCGCGCTGAGATGAGCGGGTTCGCGGCGCCGTCGTCCACCTACCGGCTGCAGATCCGGCCGTCGTTCGATCTGGATGCGGCCGCCGCGGCCGTTCCGTACCTGCGTGACCTTGGGGTCTCGTGGGTCTACCTCTCGCCGCTCCTGCAGGCGACGACCGGGTCGGACCACGGCTACGACGTCGTCGACCCGAGCCGGGTGGACCCGGCCCGCGGGGGCGGCGCAGGACTCGCGCGCGCGTCGACCGCGGCGCACGAGGCCGGTCTCGGCGTGCTCGTCGACATCGTGCCGAACCACATGGGCGTCGCCGTGCCGCGCGAGAACCCCTGGTGGTGGGATCTCCTGCGCCTCGGGCGCACGTCCCGCTACGCCGACGCGTTCGACGTCGACTGGGCGTTCGGCGACGACCGCGTGCGGGTGCCGATCCTCGGTGCGCCGCTCGACGAGGTGCGCGGCGACCTGCGGCTGGATGCGGTCGCCGCCGCCGACGCCCCCGACGGGGTGCTGCGGTACTTCGACCACGTGCTGCCGCTCGCGCCCGGCTCGCTCGAGGGCGTGGATGCCGCATCCGCGTCGGCCGACGACATCCGCCGCGTGCTCGACCGGCAGCACTGGGAGCTGCGGTTCTGGCGCGACGAGGCGGATCAGCTGAACTACCGGCGCTTCTTCGCTGTCACCACCCTCGCCGCGGTGCGGGTGGAGGATCCGGCGGTCTTCGACCAGGCCCACGCCGAGATCCTCCGGTGGGTGCGCGAGGGTCTCGTCGACGGGCTACGGGTGGACCACCCCGATGGCCTCCGCGACCCCGGCGGGTACCTGGAACGGCTCGCGGCGGCCAGCGGCGGGCTGCCGGTGTGGGTCGAGAAGATCCTGGAGCACGGCGAGGCGCTGCCCTCCTGGTGGAAGACCGTCGGCACGACGGGCTACGACGCGCTCGGCGAGATCGAGCGGGTGCTGGTCGACCCCGCGGGCCGGGCGGGGCTCGACGCCCTCGATGCACAGCTGCGCATCGAGTCGCAGGTGCCGTCGGCTCCGGACTGGGCCGACCTCATCCACGGCACGAAGCGCACCGTGGCCGACACCATCCAGGCCTCCGAGGTCGCGCGCCTGGTGCGGCTGCTTCCGCATCCGATCGCGCACGCCGCCGATGCGCTCGCCGAGCTGCTGGCCTGCTTCCCGACCTACCGCGCCTACCTCCCGGCCGGACGCGCACTCTTCGCAGCGGCGGCGGCCGATGCGTCGGCCCGCCGGCCCGACCTCCGCGCGACGATCGACGAGCTCCTGCCCCTGCTGACCGACGGCTCGAGCGAGCTGGCTCAGCGCTTCGCGCAGACCGCCGGTCCGGTCATGGCCAAGGGCGTCGAGGACACCGCCTTCTATCGCTACACGCGGCTGGGCTCGCTGACGGAGGTCGGCGGCGACCCGGCCCAGTTCGCGCTGTCGGTCGACGACTTCCACGCGGCGCAGATCCGCCGGCAGGCGTCCTGGCCTCACGCCCTCACGACCCTGTCGACGCACGACACCAAGCGCGGCGAGGATGTGCGGGCGCGACTCGACGTGCTCGCCGAGCTGCCCGAGCGCTGGGCGGATGCGCTCGACGCGCTCCGCGCGGTCGCGTCGACGGGCGACGGGCCCTTCGACGCGCTGCTGTGGCAAGCGATCGTGGGTGCCTGGCCCGCGAGCGCCGACCGCTTGCACGCGTACGCCGAGAAGGCGGCGCGCGAGGCGGGGGAGCGCACCGGCTGGCTCGACCCGGATGCCGACTTCGAGGAGCGGATGCACGCCGTCGTCGATGCGGCGTTCGGTGACGCGCGGCCGATCGTCGAAGACCTCGTGGCCGAGATCGCCCCCTTCGGGTGGTCGAACTCGTTGTCGGCCAAGCTCCTGCAGCTCACCGGCCCGGGGGTGCCCGACGTGTACCAGGGCTCCGAGCTCTGGGAGCAGTCGCTCGTCGACCCCGACAACCGTCGCCCCGTCGACATCGCGCTGCGGGCGCGGATGCTGGCCGAGCTCGACCGCGGTGCTCCGCAGAGGCAGCTGCCCTCGATCGATGCGACCGGCGCCGCGAAGCTCCTCGTGGTGTCGCGCGCGCTGCGGCTGCGGCGGGATCGCCCCGAGCTGTTCACGCGCTACGCACCGATGACCGCGGTAGGTGACGCATCCGACCATGTCGTCTCGGCCGATCGCGGCGGCGCGATCGCCGTCGCCACGCGGTTGCCGGTGGCGCTCGCGGCGCGCGGTGGATGGGGCGACACCGCCCTGCTCGTCGCATCCGAGCCCCTCGTCGACGTGCTCACCGGGCGCACGTTCCACGGCCCCGAGCTGCGCCTCGCCGACCTGCTGCGCGACTACCCGGTGGCCCTCCTCACCCCCGCCCCCGCGGCATCCGCATGAGCACGCCCGCCTCCCCCTCCGCCCCCTCCTCCTCCGCATCCGCATGAGCACGACCGCCGAGCGCATACCCCGTCGTCGAGCGCAGATCC
>NZ_JBFBHG010000048.1:0-7761 GCF_040685095.1 Microbacterium sp. NPDC089189 | reverse complement strand
CGCGAGACAGCACTTTCGCGCCGAGACGGTGGGTTTAACCCGCTGTCTCGGCGCGAAAGTGCTGTCTCGGCGTTCCGGCGGGCGGGAGCGGGGCGCGCGGGGCGGGCAGGTCAGGTGCGGTGGGCGGCGCGGCCGCCGTGGCCGCCCAGGGCGTCGGCGGCGCGGACCTGCGCGAGGTGCGACAGCGCCTGCGGGGTGTTGCCGACCTGACGGCGCGCGCCGGGGTCGTACTCCTCCGAGAACAGCCCGACGTCGTTCGCCGTCGCGCAAGCGCGACGCATGAGCGCCTCCGCATCCGCCGTCCGGCCCGAACGCGCGTACTGCTCGACGAGCCAGAACGTGCAGGCGAGGAACGGATGCTCGGTGCCCGCCAGTCCGTCCACCCCGGCCTCGGTGCGGTAGCGGTGCACGAGCCCGGTGCCCATGAGCTCGCGCTCGATGCGTCCCACCGTGGCGAGCATGCGCGGGTCGTCGGGCGCGCAGAACCCCACCTGCGGCAGAAGCAGCAGGGATGCGTCGACCTCGGTCGACCCGTAGTGCTGCACGAACGCGCCCGTCGCCGCATCCACGCCCCGTGCGTCGATCTCGGCGCGCAGGGCGTCGCGCAGCGTCAGCCACCGCTCGACGGGACCGTCGAGACCGTGTTCGCGCACCGCGCGCACGCCGCGGTCGAACGCCGCCCACATCATGGCGCGGGACTGGGTGAAGTGCTGCGGTTCGCCGCGGATCTCCCAGATGCCGTTGTCGGGTTCGTCGGCGCGGCTCTCGACACCGTCGAGGAGTGCGCGCTGCAGCGCCCACGCGAACGGTTCCTCGGCGAGCCCCGACAGGCGGGCGGCCTCGAGGGCCACCATGACCTCGCCCACCACATCCGCCTGGTACTGGTCGACGGCGCCGTTGCCGATGCGCACGGGCGCCGCCCCGTCGTAGCCCGGCAGGCTCGTGAGCTCGCGCTCGGGCAGGTCGCGCTCCCCCGCGATGCCGTACATGATCTGCATCTGCGCCGGGTCGCCCGCGATCGCGCGGATGAGCCACGACCGCCACCCCTCGGCGACGCCGAGGAACCCGTGCGCCACGAGCGTCTCGAGCGTCAGCGCGGCGTCGCGCAGCCACACGTAGCGGTAATCCCAATTGCGGGCGCCGCCGAACTGCTCCGGCAGGGATGTGGTGGCCGCCGCGACGATGCCGCCGGTGTCCTCATGGGTCAGGGCCCGCAGGACGAGGAGCGACCGCACGACCTCGTCGCGGTGCGGGCCGTCGTGGTCGATCGTGGCGGCCCACGCGGTCCACCAGTCGCGCGTGCGGGCGAGCGCCGCATCGACGTCGAGCGGTGCGGGGGTCTCGAGGTACGACTCGTTCCAGGTCGCCACGAGATCGGCGTGGCCGCCCGCCGACACCGTCACCCGTCCGCGGTGGGCGTGGCCGTGCGGTTCGAGCGCCACCCCGCGGATGATGAGGGCGTCGGGCCCGGCGATGGCGTGCAGCGCGGGCCCGGCATCCGTTCCCACCTGCCGCACCCACGGCAGGGCGCGCGCGTAGTCGAACCGGATGCGCAGGTGCGTCGTGAACTCGACGGTGCCCTCGATGCCGACGATGCGTCGCACGAGGTCCACCCGGCCGCCGTCGATCGGCAGCAGATCGTGCACCTCGGCGACGCCCGTCGCGCTCTCCCAGCGCGTCACGAGCACGAACGTGTCGCCGTCGTAGCGGCGCGTGGCCGTCGCATCGCCCTCGGGCCGCACACTCCAGTGGCCCTGCTCCTTCTCCCCGAGCATCGCCCCGAACATCGACGGCGAATCGAAGCGCGGCGCGCAGAACCAGTCGACGCTCCCCTCCCGCGACACCAGGGCGGCCGTGCGGCAGTTGCTGAGGACGGCGTAGTCCTCGATGGGGGCGCTCACCCTCCCGATCATGCCGTGCTGTCAACCCTCCCGGGCGCAGGCGTGCCCGCGACGACGGCCCGCTAACGTGGCCCCGTGACCGACACGACACTCGTGATCCTCGGCGCGACCGGAGATCTCACCTCCCGTCTGCTGCTGCCCGCCCTCGCCGAGCTGCTCGGCCGCGAACCTCACCGCACCCTGCGTCTGGTCGGTGCCGGCCGCAGCGACCTCAGTGCCACCGCCTGGCGCACCCGGGTGCGGCAGGCCTTCGGCGACGAACGATCGGACGCCGCGGATGCGGTGGCGAAAGCATCCGTGTACGTCCAGGCCGACCCGACGAAGGCGGCCGACATGGCCCGTCTCCTCGACGAGATCGAGGGGCGCGCGGTGCTGTACTTCGCGGTGCCCCCGCAGATCGCGCAGGCCTCGTGCGAGCACCTCGCCGAGGCCGGGGTGCCCGAGGGCACGATCCTGGCCCTCGAGAAGCCGTTCGGCACTGACCGCGAGAGCGCGCACGCGCTCAACGAGACGCTGCTGAAGGTCGTCCCCGAGAACCAGATCTTCCGGATCGACCACTTCCTCGGCCGGTCGACCGTGCTGAACATCCTCGGCATCCGCTTCGCGAACAGGCTCTTCGAGCCGGTGTGGAGCGCGGAGCACATCGAGTCCGTCGTCATCCGCTTCGACGAGTCGCTCGGACTCGAGGGGCGCGCCGGGTACTACGACGAAGCCGGGGCGCTCCGCGACATGATCCAGAGCCACCTGCTGCAGGTGATGGCGGTCGTCGCGATGGAGCCCCCGGCGACCCTGCACGAGACGGACTTCCGCGACGCGACGACCGCCGTGCTGCGGGCGACGTCGCTCTGGGAGGACAACGCGGTGCGTTCGGCGCGACGCGCCCGCTACACCGCGGGATCGGTCGACGGCGCGGACCTGCCCTCGTACGTGGATGAGGCGGGCGTCGATCCCGACCGCCGCACCGAGACGCTCGCCGAGGCGACATTCGAGGTGCGCACCGCCCGGTGGGAGGGCGTCCCCTTCACCCTGCGCTCCGGCAAGGCGCTCGGCGCGCCGGATGCGGAGATCGTCCTGACCTTCCGACCGGTGCGTCACCTGCCCGCCGGGTTCACGGGCGATGCCCCCGGCTCGCAGCTGCGGTTCGCCCTCGGACCCGACCGCGTGACGCTCGACCTCAACATCAACGGCGGCGAGGACCCGTTCGCGCTGCGGCGCGAGCAGATCAGCGCCACCCTCGGCGAGGGAGCGCTGCGCGCCTACGCCGAGGTGCTCTCGAGCATCCTCGACGGCGACGCCGTGCTCGCGGTTCGCGGGGATGCGGCCGAGGAGTGCTGGCGCATCGTGCAGCCGGTGCTCGACGCCTGGGCACGAGGCGAGACGCCGATCGACGAGTACCCCGCGGGCTCGTCCGGCCCGGAGAACTGGCCCGCCCTGCCGTAGCCGCCGCGCGGTCAGGCCTGCATGACGGCCAGCACGTTGCCCGCCGGATCGCGGAACCACGCGATGTCCGGCCCGCGGCCGTTGCCCCGGACGATGCCGCGTTCGTCGGAGGGGAACTCCTCATCGGAGTAGATCTTCGTCTCGACGCCGCGAGCGCGGAGATCGTCGACGGCGGCATTCACATCCGCCACCGGGAAGTTCAGGATCGTGAACGACGCCGGCTGATGCCCCGGCTTCTCGTAGACGAGCACATGGGCGCCGGAGGCCAGCACGAGCTCGAGGAATCCCATGGCGTTGTCGACCACGTCGAGCCCGAGCACGTCGCGATAGAACGTGCGGGCGGCCGCCGTGTCGTCGACGCTGAAGCCGCTGAAGGCGGCGTCGGATGTGAACACGAGAACTCCTTCGGTCGTCGGACCTCCAGCATCCTCGTCCGGATGAGCGGTGTCGAGGCCCTCGCACCCCGCCCGGTACCGTCCACGGCTTCCGGACTCATGGCGCCGCTCGGGAACAGGATGGGCACCCATACCGTTGCATGGATCGGGCCAACGGCGTCCCCTCCCCCATCGATCTCCCCAGGAGGCAACCGTGTCCGACGTTCTCGACCGCACCGCACCCACCGAGGCTCCCATCCTCGACGTCCTCTCGCAGCGCTGGAGCACCCGCGCCTACGACAGCGTGACCCCCATCGACGAGGACGCGCTGCGCGGCGCCCTCGAGGCCGCGCGCTGGTCGCCCTCGGCGTACAACAACCAGCCGTGGCGCTTCATCGTGGCCCGCCGCGGGACCGCGACGCACGAGAAGGTCGTCGCCACCCTCGTCGAGTTCAACCAGGCCTGGGCCGCCCCCGCCGGTGCGCTCGTCGTCTTCGTCGCCGAGACCGCGCGCGACGGCCGCGAGTTCCCCTCCGCCTTCTACGACCTGGGCCAGGCCGCCGCGCACTTCACCGTGCAGGCCCACGCCAACGGGCTGTACACGCACCAGCTCACCGGATTCGACCCCGCCGCCCTCGCCGCCGCGTTCTCGCTCGACGCGTCCCTCACGCCCTTCTCGGTGATGGCCGTCGGCGCCCACGGCACGATCGACGACGCACCGGAGTTCGCGCGCGACGGCGAGACCGCACCGCGGGTGCGGCGCCCCATCGCCGAGTCGCTCCTCGCCGACGACTGACCCCTCCGTCGGCTGCCCACGGTCTCGCGCGCATCGCGCGCACACCCGGAGACCGTGGGCAGCCGGCTTCGCGGGCTGACCCGTCGCGGCCCGCGCCGGCGACCCGCGCCGTGGGGCCCGCCGGCCGCCCCGCACCGTGGGGCCCAGCGGCCGCCCCGCACCGGCCTGGCGGGCCCGGCACTCTAGAGCGCGGGTGGGCGCTCCGCCACCCCGCGGCACCGCACCGCCGGCGAGGCCTAGGGTGAAGCATGATCCCGAGCATTGTCGCGGTCGGCACAGCCGTGCCGCCGACCCGGTTGACCCAGGGCGAGGTGCGCGACCTGATGGTCGCGCAGCATCCCGACAACCGGCTCACCCGCCGCCTGATCGCCGCCGCGTTCGACGCCGCGGCGATCGAGTCCCGGCACAGTGCGCTCTCGGGACTGCTGTCCGCGCCGCCCGCCGGTGCCCTGCCGATCCGTGACGGCGACCGCATCCTCGACCCCACCACATCCGAGCGCAACGCCGAGTTCCGGCGCCTGGCGCCCGCGCTCTTCGCCGAGGCCGCCCGTGCCGCGCTGTCCGACGCCGCGATCCCCGCCGACCGGGTCACCCACGTGATCACCGTCTCGTGCACCGGGCTCTTCGCTCCCGGACCGGATGTCGCGCTCGTCCGGGATCTGGGACTCGCCTCGTCCGTCGAGCGCTACCACCACGGATTCGTCGGCTGCGCCGCCGCGATCCCCGCGCTGCGGGCGGCGCACCGGATCGTCGTCGCCCAGCCTGGTTCGGTCGTCCTCGTGGTCGCCGCCGAACTGTGCTCGCTCCACATCCGGGTGTCCGAGGATCCCGAGCAGATCGTCGCGGCATCCGTGTTCGGCGACGGCGCGGCGGCCGCGATCGTCACCGACACCGGCGTCGGCACGCGCCTCGAGCTCGAGGACTTCGCCACGGCCCTGACCGACGACGGCGAACGCGACATGGCGTGGACGATCGGCGACCACGGGTTCGAGATGACCCTCACGGCCGAGGTTCCGCGCATCGTCGGCCGCGAGGTGCGCGGAGCCGTCGGGCCGCTCCTCGGGTCGGACGCGTGGGCCGTGCACCCCGGCGGGCGCAGCGTGCTCGACCGCGTCGCCGACGCCCTCGAGCTCACCGATGCCGAGATGGCGCCGTCCCGCGCGGTGCTGCGCGAGTACGGCAACATGTCGAGCGCGACGATCATGTTCATCCTGCGCGCGCTGCTGCACGACGACGCCCTGCCCGACGGCGCGACCGTCGCCGCGCTGGCGTTCGGCCCCGGCCTCTCGGTCGAGTCCGCGCGGATGCGGCGCCGCACGGCATGAGCCTCGCCATCCGCGCCACCGACCTGCGCGAGCTCATGGACGACCCGGACTGCGATCCGCGCCGGCTCGCCGCCACGCTGCGCCGGTTCGACGTCGTGAACCGGGCCGTCTCGGGATGGGGCGGCGTCTACCGGCGCACCCTCCGGCCCTGGCTGCGGGCGCTCGACCGACCGGCCCGCGTGCTCGATCTGGGATGCGGGGGCGGCGATGTCCTCGCCCGACTCGCCCGCGCCGCCGGTGCCGACGGCATCCGGGCCGAGTGGATCGGCGTCGACCCGGATCCGCGCGCCCTGACGGTGGCGCAGGAGCGCCGCAGCCCCGGCCTGTCGTTCCGCACCACGGACTCGGCGGTCCTCCGCGCGGCGGGCGAGACGTTCGACGTGGTGCTGTCGAACCATGTGCTGCACCACCTCGGCGACGAGGAGCTCACACGGTTCGCCGACGATTCGCGGGCGCTCTCGACGGGCATCGTGCTGCACGGCGACATCGAACGCGGCGCCCTCGCATACGGGCTGTACGGGGTCGGCATCCTGCCCCTCGCCCCCGGCACGTTCCTGCGCACCGACGGACTGCGCTCGATCCGGCGGAGCTTCCGCGCCGCCGAGCTGCGCGACGCCCTGCCCGGCGACTGGCAGGTCGTGCGCCCGGCACCCTTCCGTCTTCTCGCGATCGGACGCGGCCGTGCGTGACGGCGAGACCCCGGACGTCGTCATCGTCGGGTCGGGCCCCGTCGGACTGTTGCTGGGTGCGGAACTTCGCCGTCACGGCGTCGGTGCGCGGATCCTCGAGCAGCGACCGCAGCCGTCGCCGGGATCGCGGGCCATCGGCATCCACTCGCCCGTCCTCGCGGCGCTCGAGGAGTCCGATCTCACCGACGGCCTCCTCGCGCGTGCGCGGCGGGTGTCGCGTGGCGAGGCGCGCAGCGGTGCGCAGCTGCTGGGCACCGTGCGCTTCGACGGGATGCGGGTGCGCTTCCCGTTCGTGGCGACGCTCCCCCAGTCCGCCACCGAGGCGGTGCTCGCGGCGGCGGCCCCGCCGGTGGAGCACGGGTGGCGGGTGCACGGCGTGCGCCCCGACGGCCACCGCATGCGGGTGCGCGCCGAGGGTCCTGACGGCCCCGCCGAGATCAGCGCACCGCTGGTGATCGTCGCCGCGGGCGCCGCGGGGCGCGACCTCGTCTTCCACCGCGCGGGCCTCGACACGGTGTCCTACCCCGATCGCTACCTGATGGCCGATGCCCCCGCGCCGGACGACGCGGATGACGCCGCGGCGATCGTGCGGCTGGAGCGCGACGGGGTGCTCGAGTCGTTCCCGCTGCCCGGCGCGCGTCGCTTCGTGGTGTGGGATCCTCATCCGGACGACGCCGACCCGCAAGCCCGCCTCGATCGCCTGCGCCGCGCGTTGGCCCGCCGGGGCGAGCCCGCCGCCGCCGAGCGCGTGACGGCGGCAACGGGGTTCGGGGTGCGTCGGGTCGTCGCGCCGCAGCTGCGCCGCGGTCGGCTGCTCGTGGTGGGCGACGCCGCGCACGAGGTGAGCCCGATCGGCGGCCAGGGGATGAACCTCGGGCTCCTCGACGCGGCGACGCTCGCTCCGCTCGTCGCGCGATGGATGCGGACGGGCACCGCTCCCGACCCCGAACTCGAGCGGTGGCAACGACGCCGTGTCGCCTCCGCGCGGCGGGCGGCCGCATCCGCAGGGATCAACACTCGGCTCGGGCGGCCGCGCGGCGAGGTGCTGCACCGTGCCCGTTCCGCCGCGCTCCGCACGTTGCTGACCGGTCCCGCCCACCCCCTCCTCGCCCGCGCCTACGCGATGCAGTTCGACCTCGACGCCTGACCCCGCGCGGGCTCCCCCCGCGCGCCACACCCGGCCGAGCGCACATCCCGTCGCCGAGCGCACATCTCGGACCATATGCGCTCGATCAC
>NZ_JBFBHG010000047.1:0-9606 GCF_040685095.1 Microbacterium sp. NPDC089189 | reverse complement strand
TAAAGTAACTAAACCTATTAAGGATTGAAAACCACCTAAAACCATTTGGATGATATAGGGGGCGTCCCGCGCGGGACGCCCCCTTCGTCGTTGCTCAGCGCAGCACCAGGAACGCGGTCAGCGTCCAGGAGGAGGCGACGGTGTCGCTGCCGCCGTAGGTCACCAGCACCAGATGCACGCCGCGCGAGGGCGCGGGCAGCGGCACGGTGACGGCGCCGTCGACGAGCTCACCCGTGACGCGCGTTCCGCCCGTGAGGACCTCGACGGTGCCCGTCGCCGCGGGACCCGCCGCGGGCTTCACCTGCACCCGCGCCTCGTAGGCGTCGGTCGTCGAGCCGAGGTAGCGGTTGAGCGAGACCTTCGTCGACGACCCCACCACCACGGCGACGCCCGCGCTGTCGGCGCTCGCGGCGGGACCGGTGGCCGCGGTCGCGGTGACGCGCACCGACAGCACGGTGCCCCGATCGTCACGCGTCACGCGATACGTCTGCTCCGTCGCACCTTCGATGGGCTGGCCGTCGCGCAGCCACTGGTAGGTCGCATCCACCTCCGCCGGATCCCACTCACCGGGCGTCGCGGTCAGCGTGGCGCCCACGCGCGGCGATCCGGTGATGGTCGGGAGCGCGGTGTTCACCGGCGCCGCCGCCCCGCTGTCGACCGTGAGGATCGTGCGGATGTCGGAGCCGCCGTAGCGGACGACGCCCACGTAGCGGGTCTCGGCCGCGAGGTCCTGCCAGGTCAGCGTGTAGGGCGAGGGCACGCCGCTCGCCGCGGCGAGCGGGTTCGGCGTCGCCGTCAGCGCGCCGTCCCCGGACCCGGTGGCCACGACGGCCGCGGTGAGGTCCCACGTGAAGTCGGCCGCGGCGGCGTACTTGTTGACGTGCAGCAGGTACGTGCCCGCGGTCGGCGCCTCGATCGTCACCGACTCGTCGGCCGATCCGGTCGCAGAGCTCCAGTCCTCGTAGTAGCGCCAGTCGTCGGCCGAGACGACCCGGTACACGAACAGGTCGAGGTCGGATCCGGTGTCGTCCGACGAATCCAGGTCGAACCGGGCGAGCTCGGTGCCCTCGGGCACCTCGACGACCGCGTACGCGTTGTCCTGCGAGGAGCCGTCCGGCTGCTCCTCGGCCTCGAACGAGTCCTGATCGCCGGAGTGGCCGGGCACCTCGGGGAAGCGCGGGTCGCGCTGCAGCGCGGCCTCGGCGAGCCCCGACACGGTCAGCGGCAGCTCGCCGTCGATCGCCGGGGTGACGGTCACCTCGGTCGAGCCCGAGAGTCCCGTGCCCGCGACCTCGGCGGGCGCATCGACCGACACCGGGTGGACCGCGATGGGCGAGCGCACCGGGTGCTCGCCACCGGTCCAGGTGAGGAAGCCGCTGGACCAGGTCTCGACGGGCGCGTCCGTGCGGGCGATCGTGATCGCCACCTCGGCACTCTCGCCCTCGGCCAGGCTCACGACGGCGGGCTCGACGGTGATGTCGAACCCGGGCACCGCGGCCTCGGCCGTGTAGGTGCCCGCCGCGGTCGCGGTGATCGTGCGGGTCACGGTCTGCTCACCCGGCAGCGAACCGATGGCGATGGAGGCGAGGTTGAGGTCGCTGCCGTCGATCGGCTCGACGCCGAAGTCGTTCAGCCCCTTGCCCTGGAGGAAGGCGGCCCAGTCGTCGGGCCCGTTGCGGTACAGCAGCCCGGGCGAGAAGAACGCCGTCGGGTCGACGTGACCGGCGCCCTGCGTGAACGGGTCGGTGACGGCGGCACCGGCCGCATCCACCGTGTCGTACGCGGTCGTCATCATGGCCGACTTGATCTCGTCGGGCGTCGCCTGCGGCCGCTCGCCGAGGTACAGCGCGGCGAGCCCGGCGATGTGCGGAGCCGACATCGACGTACCCGAGAGGATGCCGAACGTCGGGTCGGCACCCGGTGCGTTGTTCGTCGCGGCGAGGATCGCCACGCCCGGCGCCGAGATGTCGGGCTTGAGGATGTCGCTGCCGTCGGCGAGCATCGGTCCGCGGCTCGAGAAGCCGGCCACCTGCGGGGTCGGGGTCTCGATGCCGGTCACGTTCTCGCCGATGAGGGTCGCGGTCGCGTCGGGCGTCGTGCGCACGTAGTCCAACAGCGCCGCGCGCTCGGTGTCGGCGATGTGCACGGTGGGAACCGCATGGATGTCGTTGTCGAGCGAGGCCGGCGTGACGTTCACGAGGATCACCCCGGTGCCGCCCGCATCCGCCACCGCCTGCGACTTCTCGGTGCGCGAGTTCTGACCACGGTCGCACACCACGATCTTGTCGGCCACGAGGGCGGGATCGAGCGACCCGATGTAGCAGAGCGGGGCCTCGGCCTCGGCGCCCGGCAGTGCGGCGTCGCCGGCGTAGATCACGGGGGCGGTGATGCTCTCACCGAACGGCACGGTCACCGACGTGCCCGCCGCCTCGAACCCGTTCGGCAGCTGCACCGTGGCCTCCCAGGTGGGGACCGTGGATGCGGCGACCGTCGTGTACCAGGGCGAGGCGTGATCGGCGGTCGAGGCGCCGGGTCCGGAGTTGCCGGCGCTGACGGACACGAAGACGCCCGCGGCGGCAGCGTTGAAGAAGGAGATGTCCTCGGGGCTCAGCACGGTGGAGGCCGCGCCCCCGCCGATCGAGTAGTTGATGACGTCGACGCCGTCGGCGGTCGCCGTGTCGATCGCGGCGAGCAGGTCGCTCAACGCGCAGATGTCGTCGGTGGTCACCAGCGGATCGGGGCCCTCGTAGCAGGCCTTGTACGAGGCGACCTTGGCGGCCGGCGCCACCCCCGACACGACACCGAAGTCGGTGCCGTTGATCGTGGCGGGAACGCCCTGGTTGCCCGCGGCCGTCGACGCGGTGTGCGAGCCGTGCCCTGCGCCGTCGCGCGGCGAGAGGAAGTCATGGTCGAACGAGAAGCCGGATGCCGCCGCGCCCTCGCTGAAGTAGTGGGCGCCGATGAGCTTCGTGGAGTACTGGTCGAGGCCCCACGCGCTCGTCCCGCCGCCCTGCTCGACGGCCGTGGAACGGAACTCGAGGCCGTCCGCCTTGGGGTAGACGATCTGCGTCACGGCGTTGCCGTCGGCATCGGTTCCCTCGGCGAGGTACGGCTCATCGCCCGGCGTCGTACCGAGCGCGTCACCGGCGAAGGAGGGGTGCTCGGGCGCGATGCCGGTGTCGACGACACCCACCACGACGCCCGCACCCGCCTGATCGATGCCGCCGACCGCATCCCACACACCGCCCGCGCCCTCGAGCCCGAGGAACTGCGTCGACGGCACCGCGTCGGGGTGGCGGATCTCGTCGGGGAACACGCCGCGCACGCCCGCCGAGCTCGCGAGCTTCGCGGCCTGCGCGGCCGAGAGCTCGGCGCTGAAGCCGTTGAGTGTGATCTGGTACGTGGTGTCGGGCGCGACGCCGGCACCGTCGGCGACGTCCTGCTGACGTTCGCGGAGGAACCCGACGTACTTCTCGACGTCCGCGTCCTGCGCGTCGAGTCGGGCGCCGTCCTCGGGCTGCGTCGGCGCGAGGCCGCTCTCGCCACCGGTGTAGCTCGCGGCGGGGGCCTCGTCGAGGAGCACGATGTAGCGGCCGCTCGGCAGATCGATGGGCGCCGGGGGCGCCGGGGTGGTGGTGGCGGCGCCCGCCGCCGTGGCGGAGACTCCGGTGAACAGCGCGGCCAAGGTGAGGACCGCGGCCGCTTTCAGGCAGGGATGAGCCATCGACGGCGCTCCTATCTGGGGGGATGGGGGGAACACTCGGCGGCGACGGAGCCGCTTGAGTCGTCAAGCTAACTCACAGCCGCCTCCCAGCCCTAGGTTTTCCCTGCCACCGTGAGAGAACTCTCATAGCTGCGCCGGTACGCTGAGGAGGTGGCCCGCACCCCGCTCCTGTCGACGCGCGTTCTTCTCGTGTGCGCAGCGATCGGCGTCGCCACCGGCATCCTGGGCGGGATCGCCGGCTGGATCACACCGGTCGTGATCGCAGGCCTCCCGATCGTCTACGGCCTGGTTCTGGGCGTGCACGTGCTGCCCGGGATCATCGCGCAAGAAGTGCTGCGTCTGCCGTGGGTCGCCCTGATGGCGCACCTGCTCGCCGCGCTGGTGGCCAGCGCCACGAGCCCGCAGTGGACGCTGCGCTACCTCGGCACCGCCGTGCTCTTCGGCGGCATCCAGGAGCTCGTCGCCGCCCTCACCCGCTACCGCTCGTGGCAGGCGTGGCGGTTCTTCGTCTCGGCCCTCGTGATCGGCGTGGTGATCGCGGTGGCCGTGTTCTTCGCCGCCCACCTGTCGGTGCTCTCGCCCGCTCTCCAGATCGCCTACCTCGTGATCGCTGTGCTCGCGCCGGTCGCCTGGACCGCGGTCGGCCTCTGGGTCGGCACCGGTCTTCGCCGCGCCGGCGTCGTGCGCACCGGCCGGCGCTGATGGCACCCGGCGCCGACACCCCCGAACGGCGGCGCCTGGCGGAGCTCGTCGCCGACCTCATCCTGCAGAACGGCCTGATCGATCTCAGCCTGTCGGGCATCGCCCGCGCCATCGGGTCGAACAACCGGATGCTGCTCTACTACTTCGGCTCGAAGGAGCGGCTGCTCGAGGCGGCCGCCGACATCGCCATCGAGCGGTTCCCCCACCTCGACGCCGTCTTCGACCGGCTCGCCGCCGCATCCCCCGACTTCCGGGCGCGCCTGCTGCGAGCGTGGGACGACATCGGCGCGGACGAGAACCGGCCCTACCTCGTCATGTTCTTCCACCGTTTCGCCGTGGCGCTGGGCGACCCGGCGCGCTGGGAGGAGTTCCTCGGCCATCTCGGGCACGGCTGGGTCGATCGGGTGCGCGCGGTCTTCGAGGCCGAGGGCTGGACGAGCCCCGACGCGGATCGGGCGGCGACCCGGCTCGTCGCCGACTGGCGCGGCCTGCAGTTCGCCCTGCTGTGCGGCATGGACCGGACGGACCTCACCGCGGCGTACCGCGACGGCGTCGACGATCTGCTGCGCCGGGCGGGCTGAGCGCCCGGCCGTGCAGGGGCCGCGAAACTTCCCCGCAGAACGGGGTTAGGGTGCACTAAGTTGGGAGGGCCCCTCCCCTCCACCCGATGGATGTCCCGTGCCCGCTCCCTCCGCGCCGTTCGACGCGTCCGCCGCGCGTCCGGGCGACCCGACGCCGCTGCTGCGCGTCGAGGACGTCGCGATCACGCACGAGGGCGCGCACCGCGCCGCACCCGCCGGCGTCTCGTTCGACATCGGCACCGGCGAGGTCGTCCTCCTGCTCGGTCCCAGCGGATCGGGCAAGTCGACACTCGCGCTCGCGCTCAACGGCCTCATCCCCCACGCCCTGCCGGCCACGGTCGAGGGCCGCGTCAGCGTCGCCGGTGTCGCCACGACCGAGGCGACGGTGGCCGAGCTCAGCCGGCGCGTAGCGATGGTCTTCCAGGATCCGGACGCGCAGCTCGTGACCGGCACGCTGCTCGACGAGGTCGCCTTCGGTCCCGAGAACCTGCGGCTGCCGGTGGATGAGGTGCTCTCGCGCACCGAGGACGCCCTCCGCCGCGTGGGACTCTGGGACCGGCGCCACGACAACCCCGATCGGCTCTCCGGCGGCGGCCGGCAGCGGCTCGCGATCGCCGCCGCGCTCGCCATGGGCTCGCCCCTGCTCGTGCTCGACGAGCCGACCGCCAACCTCGACCCGCAGGGCATCGAAGAGGTGTACGCGACGCTCGCCGACGTCATCGCCTCCGGCGAGCGCTCGATCGTCCTGGTGGAACACAACCTCGATGCCGCCGTGGATCTCGTGCACCGGGTCGTCGTGCTCGATCAGCAGGGGCATCTGGTGGCCGACGGATCGGTCGACGAGGTGCTGCGCCATCGCGCCGACGACCTGCACCGCCTGGGGGTGTGGCTACCGACATCCGCCCTCGCCGCGCTGCGGCTGCGCGAGGCCGGGTACACGCTCGACCCGCTGCCGCTCAGCCCCGCCGAACTGCGCGCCGCGCTCCAGGCGCACCCGCCCGTCGACGCGGGGGCGGGGGGTGTCGACGCAGGCGCCGGGGTCGGCGCCGCGGGCGCCGGCACCGCGGGGGTGGGCGACGCGGGGGTGGGCGACGCGGATGCCGGAGCCGCCGCATCCCCGATCGTGCGGGTACGCGGACTGACGCTCACCCGCGGCCGCACCGAGGTGCTGCACGACGTGTCGCTCGACATCGCCGCGGGCGAGTTCGTCGCCGTCGTGGGGGCGAACGGCGCGGGCAAGACCACCCTCCTGCAGGCCATCGCCGGTGTCGTTCCGCCGCCGCGCGGCACGGTGACGATCGACGGCGTCGACGTGGCACGCGCGGATGCACGCACGCTGCCCTCGCGCATCGGATTCGTGTTCCAGAACCCCGAGCATCAGTTCATCGCCCACACGGTGTCCGATGAGATCGCGCACGGTCTGCGACGCCAGCGCCTCGACGACGACGAGGTGCAGACGCGCACGACCGACCTGCTCACGCGGTTCGGCCTGGCCGACAAGGCCGACGCGCACCCGTTCCTGCTCTCGGGCGGGCAGAAGCGGCGCCTGTCGGTCGGCACCGCGCTGGTCGCCGGCGCCCCCGTCCTCGCCCTCGACGAACCCACGTTCGGGCAGGACCGCGCCCGGGCGGACGAACTGCTCGGCCTCCTCTCCGAGCTCAACGCGGCCGGCACCACGATCATCGTCGTCACCCACGACATGCAGCTCGTGACCGAGTACGCCCACCGCGTCGTGGTCGTCGGAGACGGTCGGATCGCCGCGGCGGGCCCCACCGGCGACGTCTTCGCCGACACGGCGCTCATCGAGCGGGCGGGCCTGCGCGTCCCCCCTCTCGCCCGCGCGCTGCGCGGCATCCCCGGGCATCCCTCGCTCGGGTCCGTCACGCGCCTCGCCGATCTGCCGGGGCCCCGCGCATGAGCGCCGTCACGGTCGACCCGTTCGCCCCCGCCGTCGATGCCGGCCCGGTGCGCTTCCTCTACCGACTGAACCCGCTCGCCAAGCTCGCCGCGATCCTGCCGGCGACGGCGCTCCTCGTCTTCGTCCGCGACATCGCCACGCCCGTCGCGTTCCTCGCGCTCGCCTACCTCGTCCTGATCGTCGGGGCGCGGGCGAGTCGGCGCCTCGTCCTCGCGCTCACGGTTGCGGTGCCCGTCGGCATCCTCGTGATCGCCTGCGGCTTCTCGCTCTGGGCCGACCCCGGCCCCCTCGACACCACACCGGTCGTGCTGCAGATCGGCGGATGGCGCTTGTACGCCGGCGCTCTCGCCGTCGGCTTCGCCACGGCGCTGCGCCTCGGCGCGATCATCGCCCTCGCGCTGGCCGCCGGTTTCACCACGACCGGACCGGACCTCGCCCGGTCGCTCGTGCAGCAGCTGCGCGTCCCGTACCGCGTGGGATACACCGCGCTGGCGGCGTTCCGCTTCGTGCCGCGCTTCGCGCACGAGCTCGACGTCATCCGCCAGGCCCACCGCGTGCGCGGGGCCCACGGCGGGCGCGGGCCCTTCGCCGTGCTGGCCCGCTGGTTCGGGTACATCGTCCCGCTGCTGGCCGGCGCCATCCGTCACGCCGAACGCGTGGCGCTCGCGATGGACGCCCGTGCCTTCGGCGCCTACCCCGACCGCACCGAACGCCACCTCGTGCCGTTCCGCGTGCGCGACACGGTCTTCGTCCTGGCGTTCTGGGCCGTGTCCGCCGCGGTCTTCTGGGCGCTGTATCCCTGGGGTCTCGGCTGACGCCGACGCCCCGCATCCCTGTCGTCCGCCGGAAGGATCCGCATGGCCCGCGCATCACGCCTCGTCAAGCCCGCCTCGCAGGAGCTGCTGCACCTGCAGGTGCAGCGCACCGAACGCCTCTCCGAGCACTGGATGCGGATCACGCTCGGAGGCGGCGACATCGCGCGCTTCGTGCCGCTGGGCTACGACCAGTGGTTCCGGATCTTCCTGCCGCTGGGCGGCGATGAGGGACTCGAGCGCATCCCCGCCAAGGCCAACAAGATCTTCGGGTACCTGAAGTACCTGCGGATCCCCGACGGGATGCGGCCGGTCATGCGCAACTACACCGTCCGCGCCTACCGGGCCGCGACGGCCGAGTCCGACGCCGAGATCGACGTCGACTTCGTGCTGCACGGCGCGGGTCCCGACGCCGGCCCCGCGTCGCGGTGGGCGCACGCCGCCGCCCCCGGCGACAGCGTCGTGCTCATCGACGAGGGCCTCGGGTTCAACCCCGAGCGCGGCGTCGGCAACGTCCTGCTCGCCGCCGACGAGACCGGACTCCCGGCCGTCGCGGGCATCTGCGCGTCCTTGCCGGCGGATGCCGTCGGCACCGCACTGATCGAAGTCCCCTCGGACGCCGACGCGCTGGAGTTCCCCCATCCCGCCGGCGTGACGGTGCGGTGGATCGTGCGCGAGGCGGGCGCGAAGCCGGGCACGCCGGCGCTCGAGGCGTTGCGAACCACCGAGCTGCGCACCCCCGGCCTCCACGCGTTCCTCGTCGGCGAGCAGGCGCTGCCGACGGGCGGGCGGCGAGTGCTGGTCGAGCGCGGGGTCGAGAGGGACGCCATCAGCTTCATCGGCTATTGGCGGGCGGATGCGGCATCCCCCGCGCCCCGTTCGCACAAGGCCGAGGAGGCCGGCGCATGAGCCGCGTCTCGACCGTCTACTTGCTCACCTGCGCCGCGATCGGCGTGGCGGGCGGGGTGCTGCTCTGGGGCATCACCGGGCTCTCGACGTTCCTGTTCGCCGTCGCGCCGTTCGTCTCGGTCGCGCTCGCGGGGTTCTGGCTGCTGCCGGCCGTCGTCGGGCTGCGGCTCCTCCAGCGTCCCGCGGCGGGCCTGCTCGTGGGTCTCATCTCGGGGCTCGTCGTGTTCCCCTATCTCGCGACGAACCTGTGGTGGGCGTTCTTCGCGGAGCTGCCGTTCCTGCTCGTGATCTACCGCTTCTGGGGCACGTGGCTGCACTACGCGGGCGCCGCGGTCGTCGGCATCCTGTATCCGATCCTCGCCGCCGTCTCGTTCGACCTGTGGTCGATGGGGATCGGTGCGCAGATCGGCTTCTTCGCCCTCACGATCGCCAGCTGCCTGGCGGGCACCTGGATCGGCATCCTCGTCGCCGACCGCCTGCGCGACGCGGGCGTCGCCCGCCTCGCGCGCCGTCGCCCCCGCCCCGCCGCCTGACCCCCTCTCCCTCCCCCTTCTCGCGTCCTGCTTCCCTCTCGCGCTTCCGCTTCGCCTCGCCTCCTCGCCTCGCGCCGCCTCCGGAGGCTTCGCTCGTCGCAAAGGCAGGGTGCTGACGCCGCGGACCCCGCTTTCGCGACGAGTGACCGATGTCGCGCCCCGGGAAACACGCCTCACGCCCCGAAAACCCACCTCACTCGTCGCAAAAGCAGGGTGCGCCCGCCGCGGACCCCGCTTTCGCGACGAATGAACAAGTGTCGTACCCCGGGCCTCACGCCGCACCACTATGGCCCGCTCCAGCGGCGGCGCCGGCGCCAGCACCGCCGCGCCACGCAGGACCACGTCGCTCGGGCGGCGCAGGCGCGGGGGGGCGCGGGGGGGCGCGCCGTCACGCCCCGGGGGCCCGCGTCGAGGGCGCCCGGGACGC
>NZ_JBFBHG010000046.1:0-12746 GCF_040685095.1 Microbacterium sp. NPDC089189 | reverse complement strand
GCGCCGAGACAGCGGGTTAAACCCACCGTCTCGGCGCGAAAGTGCTGTCTCGCGGGTCGGGGTGACCGCAGCACCGCCGCGGCGGGTCAGGCGCGGGAGAGGGCCTCCGACAGCTTGACGCGGGCTCCCATGCGCAGGAGCGAACCGGAGTAGATGCGCGATCCGACCCAGATGGCGGCGGCGCAGGTGGCGATGAGCACCACGAGCGAGAGCAGGGGCTCCCACCACAGCACCTCGCCGAGGTACAGGCGCAGCGGCATCGCGACCGGCGCCGAGAACGGCACGTACGACATGATCGTCAGCACCAACGAGTTGTCGTTGAAGAAGATCACGAGGAAGTACGGCAGCATCACGAGGATCGTCAGCGGCGCCGTGGTCGAGCCGATGTCCTCCTGACGCGACACCATCGCCCCGGCCGCCGCGAACAGCGAGGCCAGCAGGATGAAGCCGAACAGGAAGAACACGGCGAACCAGACGAGCGGACCGCCGAGGCCGGTCAGCACCAGGTCTTGACCGGTCACCGAGAGCCCCACGATCGCTATCGCCGCGAGCACCAGGATCTGCGCCATCGCGAGCACCGTGTTGCCGATCACCTTGCCGGCGAGCAGTGCCCGCACCGGGATCGCCGAGATCAGCAGCTCGACGACGCGGGTTTGCTTCTCCTCCACGACCGACTGCGCGATCGTGCCGCCGAACGTCGAGGCGGCCATCAGGAACACGATCCCGAAGCCCAGTGCCACGAAGTAGCGCAGCAGGAAGTCGGTGCTCGACGGGTCGAGCAGGTGCACCGCGGGCGACTCGCTCAGCATCGACACGAGTCCCGAGGGAGCGGAGTCGTTCGCCACGATCGTGTAGTCGAACGGCGCGGATGCGGGGGCGGTGGCATCCGGCACCTCGCTCGTCGGGATGAGGGCGGCCTCGACGTCGCCGTTCTCGACCAGGTCGATGGCGGCGGATGCGGATGCGGCATCCGTCACGGCCAGGCCGTCGACGTCCTGCACGACGGAGCTCGTGTCGGAGGTCACCGCGATCTTGAGATCGTTCGAGGTGCCGGCGGCGAAGCCGCCCCAGACGACCGCGCCGAGGGCGACGACGAACAGGATGACGGTCGAGATGACGAAGGCCTTGCTGCGCAGACGCGAGCCGATCTCGCGCTCAGCGACCAGCCAGATGCTCTGGGCGGTGGACGGAGCGGCGGGGATGCGGGTATTCATCGGATGACCTCCCGGAAGATCTGGGCGAGCGTGGGGTGCTGCGGGATGAAGGCGTCGACCTCGCCGGATGCGGCCGCGCGCTGCAGGACGCGGCGGGCGACGGCCGGGTCGGCGTCGAAGACGGCCTGACCGCCGGCGAGTTCGAGCACGGTGACCTCGTCGATCTCGCGGAGCCAGCCGAGGTCGTCCGTGGTGGAGATCTCGAACCGGGGCACGGAGTGGGCGGCGCGGAGCTCGGCGCGGGTGCCGGCGGCGCGGATCGTGCCGCCGGCGATGATGACGAGGTCGTCGCAGAGGCGCTCGACGACGTCGAGCTGGTGCGAGGAGAACAGCACGGCGGCCCCGGCGGCGGCACGCTCCTGCAGCACACCGGCCACCACCTCGACCGCGAGCGGGTCGAGGCCAGAGAACGGCTCGTCGAGGATGAGCACCTCGGGGTCGTGCACGAGGGCGGCGGCGATCTGGGCGCGCTGCTGGTTGCCGAGCGACAGCGTCTCGATGAGATCGCCCAGCCGCTCGCCGAGACCGAGGCGCTCGAGCAGAGCCTCGGCGTTGGCGGTGGCCTGCGCCTTGCTGTACCCGTGGAGGCGCGCGAGGTAGGCGATGTGCTCGCCGACCTTCATCTTCGGGTACAGCCCGCGCTCCTCGGGCATGTAGCCGAAGCGGCGGCGGTCCTCGGGCGTGACGGGCGTGCCGTTGAGCTGGACGGATCCGCCGTTCGAGGCGAGCACACCGAGGGCGATGCGCATGGTGGTGGTCTTGCCGGCGCCGTTGCCGCCGACGAAGCCGGTGAGCCGGCCGTCCGCGACCGTGAAGCCGACATCATCGAGCACGCGCCGCGAACCGTAGTTCTTGGTCACTCCTGTGAGCTGGAGCATGGATCCTCCTTCGTCCGTGCTTCGACGCTACGGACGATGGATGCGGCGCACCTCCGCCCACGGGCGGGTTGTGGGCATCCCCCGCCAGGCGGAGCGGTCTCCGCCGGGGCGGGATGAGGCAGCCGACCCTGCCTCCGACGGGTCGGCGGCAGGGTCAGGCGAGGCCGTGGCGGTGCGCGATGACGACCGCCTGCACGCGGTCGCGCGCGCCGAGCTTGGCGAGCACGTTCGACACGTGCGTCTTGACCGTCGCCTCGCCGATGAACAGTCGGGCGGCGATCTCGCCGTTCGACAGCGCGTCGGCCATCAGCTTCAGCACCTCCGCCTCGCGGTCGGTGAGCGCGGCGGCGAGGGGAGGGGGAGCGGGGGCCGTCGGCGGGTCCGCCACATCCCCCGCCGAGAAGCGGGCGATGACGCGACGGGTCACCTCGGGGGCGAGCAGGGCGTCGCCCGCCGCGACCACACGCACGGCCGAGACGAGTTCCTCGGGACCGGCGTTCTTGAGCAGGAAGCCGCTCGCGCCGGCCTCGAGCGCGGTGAAGAGGTAGTCGTCGCGGTCGAAGGTCGTGACGATCAGCACGGCCGAGCGCACCGTCGGGTCGGCGACGATCCGGCGGGTGGCTTCGAGCCCGTCCATGTCGGGCATCTGCACGTCCATGCAGATCACGTCCGGCTGCAGGCTCGTCGCGAGCGCGACGGCCTCGGCGCCGGTGGATGCTTCGCCCACCACGGTGACCGTGCCCTCCGACTCGAGGATGGCCCGGAAGCCGGCGCGCATCATGGCGTGGTCGTCGGCGAGGACGACCCGCACCGCGCTCACGCCGACGCTCCCGTCGGAGTGGACGATTCGACCGGGGCGTCCGCGTCGACCGAGGTGTCGGCACGGGCATCACCCGGCGCGTCAGCCGCCGCATCCGCCGGCGGGACCGACGGCGCGGGCAGCGGCGCCGCATCCGGCAGCGGCATGCGGGCGCGCACCACGAATCCGCCGGTCGAGCGCGGGCGCATCTCGATCGTCCCGCCGGAGGCCGCGGCGCGCTCGCGCATGCCGGTGTGCCCCATGCCGGGCGTCGGCTCGGCGACGACCCGGCCCGTGTTCGAGACCTCCAGCTCGACCGCGTCGGCCGCGTAGCGCACGCGCACGTCGGCCCGGCTGTCGCGGCCGCCGTGCCGCCGGGCGTTGGTCAGGGCCTCCTGGGCGATCCGGAACAGATTGACCTGCATCGTGTCGGGCACCTGCAGCGGCGCCCCGACGGTGCGCAGTTCGGTGGGCAGCCCCGCGGCCGTCGCGCTGGCGACGAGGGCGGGAAGGCCCGAGAGGCCCACGGTCGTGGGTGCCGTGTCGGCGTCGTCCGGCGACATCCGCAGGGTCTCGAGCAGATGGCGGAGCTCGCTCAGCGCCGATCGTGCGGCGGTCTCGACCTGCGCGAGGGTGGCGGCGGCCGCATCAGGGTCCTTGGCCATGATCGTGCGCGCCACGCCGGCCTGCACGCCCATGAGCGAGACGTGATGGGCCACGACGTCGTGCAGTTCGCGGGCGATCCGCACGCGCTCGAGCTCGACGGCCTGCGCCGCGGTGCGCTCCCGTTCCCGCTCGAGCTCGGCGGTGCGTTCCTCGAGCTGGCGGCGCTGCTCGAGCGCCGCCCAGGTGCGCTCGCCGAAGAGGTAGGCGCCGCCGAAGTACAGGGCGTTCAGCAGCAGCTGCAGCAGCGTGTAGGCGACGTACGGCGAGAACGCGCCCGCGCGCGAGAAGCCCGCGTCCTCGGGCACCGTGCCGGTCGCATCGATGAACATCGTGATGAGCAGCCACGCGAACATGCCGATGATGATGCCGATGCGCGTCCACATCGCGCGCTTGCGGTTCGGCGACCAGGCGCCCACCGTGTAGATCGCGATGAACATCGCGATGTTGCCGGCGTAGAGCTCGGGCACCCGCAGCGTCACCGCCGCGAAGTAGGCGACCGAGACGATGACCGCCACGGTGGCCGGCCACCGACGGCGGAACGCCAGCGGGATCGCGACGACGAACGCGTAGGCCACCGCCCACGCCATGCTCGCCTGGGCGGTGCCGTAGATGCCCGAGACCGACGAGAGGGTGGCGCTGACCAGAGCGCCGACAAGGAGCGCGGCGGCGAGGAGGATGTCGCCGCGCTGTTGCGCGGGGGTGAGCGGCAGCATCCGTCCACGCTACGCTGCCGCCTCCGCCGGGTGCCTCCCCCGCGAGACGGATGCGGGGCGCCCGCCCGTCGTCATCTTCCGTATTCAGTCGTCATCTTCCGTATTCATAGGAATAGGTCGCGCGTCGACGCCGGTTGCCCCCAGGGGGCACCCCCCGCCCCGGCCCCACGTAGAAGGAGTTCCCGTGAGCGAATACACCATCGGATACATCGTCGGCAGTCTGTCGAGCACGTCGATCAACCGCCGCCTCGCCAAGGCGCTGACCAAGGTCGCCCCCGAGGGCGTCACCCTGGTCGAGATCCCGATCGCCGACCTGCCGTTCTACTCGCAGGACCTCGAGGCCGACTTCCCCCAGGCGGCCACCGACTTCAAGCGCGCGATCGCCGACGTCGACGGTGTCGTCATCGTGACCCCCGAGTACAGCCGTTCGATCCCCGGTGTGCTCAAGAACGCGCTCGACTGGTCGGCGCGCCCCTACGGTCAGGCGTCGTTCGCCGACAAGCCGACGGCCGTCATCGGCACCTCGGGCGGTCCGATCTCCACGGCGCCCGCGCAGCAGCACCTGAAGAACATCCTCAGCCACTTCAACTCGCCGACGCTGGGGCAGCCCGAGGGCTTCATCCAGTCGCTTCCGGGCCTGTTCGCCGAGGACGGCGAGATCTCGAACGAGGAGACGGCGGGCTTCCTCGCCGGCTACCTGTCGGCCTTCACGCGTCTGATCGACCGCTACCGCGACTGATCCCGGCGGCGTGACGCGTGGGGGAGGTCGACGGTGTTCGATCACCCCCACGTCGTTCACGCGTCGGATGCTTGACGCCTGTCGCGCGGTTCGCGACGATCGCCTGTGAGTGCGGTGTCGGACGGATGCCGACCGATCGAGGAGCCGAGATGACCCAGATCTTCGTCAACCTGCCGACCGCCGATCTCGAACGGAGCGTCGCGTTCTACTCCGCGCTCGGCGCCGAGATCAATCCGCTCTTCTCCGACGAGAACGCCGCGTGCGTCGTCTGGGACGAGAGCATCTACTTCATGGTGCTCACGCGCGAGTACTTCGCGACGTTCACCGACAAGCAGGTGGCCGACACCTCCACGACCGCGCAGGTGCTGGTCGCCCTCAGCCGCGACTCGCGCGACGACGTCGACGACGTGGTCGACAAGGGGCTGGCCGCCGGCGGCAGCGAGCCGCGCGAGCCGCAGGACCACGGCTTCATGTACTCGCGGGATCTGGAGGATCCTGACGGCAACATCCTGGAGTTCCTGTGGATGGAGCCCGTCGCCGCCGAGCAGGGGCCCGAGGCGTTCCTCGCGGACGGCGCCTGAGCGCTCGCCCCGCGGCTGCGCTCAGCCGAAGATCATCGGCCGGTCGTCGTCGTCCTCGGGACCGGTGAGGTCGAGGTCGACGACGACGGGAACGTGGTCGCTGGGGATCTCGCCCTTGCGCTCGTCGCGGTGGATGGCGGCGCCGGTCACCGCCTCGGCCAGGGCGTGCGAGCCCAGCACGAAGTCGATCCGCAGACCCTCGTTGCGGGGGAAGCGCAGCTGCTTGTAGTCCCAGTAGGTGTAGCCGGTGGGAACCAGCGGCCGGACGACGTCCTGCAGTCCCGCGGCCTCCAGCGCCCGGAACGCCTCACGCTCGGGCGGCGAGACGTGGGTCGTGACGCCCTCGACGATGGTCGGGTCGCCCACGTCGGCGTCGGTGGGAGCGATGTTGAAGTCGCCCACGAGCGCGAGCGCCAGGTCGGGGTCGGCGCTCAGCGCGCCGCGCGTGTACTCGGTGAGGGCGGAGAGCCAGTCGAGCTTGTAGAGGTAGTGCGGGTCGTCGAGCGAGCGGCCGTTGGGCACGTACAGGCTCCACACGCGCACGCCGCCGACGGTCGCGCCGATGGCGCGCGCCTCCTGCGGGGCCCCGGGGCCCTCGTGGCCCTTCAGGAAGCCGGGCATCTCGGGGAACGCGTGCTCGACGTCCTCGAGCGGCTCGCGGCTCGCGATCGCGACGCCGTTCCACTGGTTCAGCCCGTGCGCCTCGACGTGATAGCCCGCCTCTTCGAACGCGGCGTAGGGGAACTGCTCCGGCTTGCACTTGATCTCCTGCATCGCGAGCACGTCGATGTTCTCGCGGACGCAGAACTCGACGGTGCGCACGACCCGCGCGCGGATGGAGTTGACGTTCCAAGTGGCCAGACGCATGACGACCAGCCTAGGACGCGGCCGGACTCCGACGCGCGGCGGGGTTTGTCCCGGCGCCCGGGCGGGCGGGCATACGGCGCCCATCGGTAGCGTGCGGTCATGGACACCGCCGTCGTCCCCCGGAGCCTCCGCATCCTCCTCCTCGTCGTGGCGTGGTTCTCCGCCGTCTCGGCGCTCGTCGGGATGGTGGGGCTCACGGTCGGCGGCGGGATGGGGCTGCCGCCGGAATGGCTCGCCGGGTCGCCCTTCGACGGCTATCTCTGGCCGGGCGTCATCCTGGGGGTCGTCGTCGGCGGCACGCAGGTGCTCACGCTCGTCGCGCAGTACCGGGGCTACGCGCTGGCCGCGGGGCTGCACGCGGCGGCGGGGCTGGTCATGATGATCTGGATCTTCGTCGAGATCGCGGTGATGCTCGTGTGGTCGCCGCTGCACGGCGTCTACTTCGTCGCCGGCCTCGCACAGGTCGTGCTGGCCGTCCTCGCGCTGGGCGCATGGCCCCGGCCGTTCCTCGCCCGCTCGGGGGAGCGCCCGCACCGCCCGTAGACTCGACGCCGTGACCGCCGCATCCACGCCCGCACTCGAAGCCGACCGCCAGGCACTCATCGCCCTCATCCAGGACGAGGCGGTGTTCCACGGGGACTTCACGCTCTCCAGCGGCAAGAAGGCGACGTACTACGTCGACATGCGCAAGCTCACGCTCGACCACCGTGCGGCCCCCGCGATCGGACGCATCATGCTCGACCTCGTGTCGGGCATCGACGGCATCGTCGCGGTGGGCGGCCTGACGCTCGGCGCCGACCCCATCGCCAACGCGGTGCTGCACGAGTCCGTGCACGCGGGGACCCCGCTCGACGCGTTCGTCGTGCGCAAGGAGCCCAAGGACCACGGCCGCGGTCGTCAGATCGAGGGCGCGGATGTCGCGGGCAAGCGCGTCGTCGTGGTGGAGGACACCTCCACCACCGGGCAGTCCGCCCTGAAGGCCGTCGAGGCGCTGCGGCGCGAGGGCGCCGTGCCCGTCGCCGTCGCGGTGATCGTCGATCGCAAGACCGGCGCTCAGGCCGCGGTCGAGGCGGAGGGCCTGCAGTGGCTCGCCGCGATCGACCTCGACGACCTGGGCCTGAAGCCCCAGTAATCTCCTGCGGAAGAGAGATGGATCGGAGCAACCCGTGGACGATCGCACTCTGGTGCTCGCCGTGTCGGCGGTCATCCTGCTCGGCACGATGGTCGCGTTCCTCGTGCAGTGGATGCGGCGCGACCGCGACGACGATTGACCGCGCCGGCGCGGTGAGGGGTCAGATCCCCTCGGGCATCTCGGATTCGAGCGGCTCGGGCGCGACCAGGTCGGCCACGGAGTCGAGGATCTCGTCCGGGCGGAACGGGTAGCGCTCGACCTCGGTGCGGTCGCTGATGCCGGTGAGCACGAGCACGGTGTGCAGGCCCGCCTCGATGCCCGCGACGACATCCGTGTCCATCCGGTCGCCGATCATGCCGGTGGTCTCGGAGTGCGCGCCGATGCGGTTGAGGGCCGAGCGGAACATCATCGGGTTCGGCTTGCCCACGACGTAGGGCTCCTTGCCCGTCGCCTTGGTGATCAGCGCCGCGAACGAGCCGGTCGCCGGCACCACGCCGTTCGGGGTCGGGCCCGTGGCGTCGGGGTTCGTGACGATGAAGCGGGCGCCGGCGTTGATGAACCGGATGGCCTGGGTGATGGCCTCGAACGAGTACTGCCGCGTCTCGCCCACCACGACGTAGTCGGGCTGCGTCTCGGTCATGACGAACCCGGCCTCGTGGAGCGCTGTGGTCAGGCCCGATTCGCCGATGACGTACGCGGTGCCGTTGGGCAGCTGCGACTTGAGGAAGTCGGCCGTCGCCAGGGCGGAGGTCCAGATGCGGTCCTCGGGGACGTCGAGGCCCGAGCGTGCCAGACGTGCGCTCAGATCGCGCGGGGTGAAGATCGGATTGTTCGTGAGGACCAGGAACGGGGTGCCGGTGTCGCGCCACTGCGCGAGCAGCTCCGCGGCTCCGGGAACGGCCTGATTGTCGTGCACGAGCACGCCGTCCATGTCGGTCAACCAGCACTCGATGTCGTCGCGCGTGCGCATGACCACAGCCTAGGCCCGCGCGCCCGCGCTCGCCGTCCCGGCGGGGTGTCGGCGGCGGCCGGCCGGGTGCCGGGCGGCGGCAACCTACCCTGCCGTCGCCCGGTGCGGAAGGGCGCGATCCGGGTGTGCGCGGGCGCACTAATGTCGTTCCCGTGAGCGCGCACGCGGCGGACTGGGATCCGCGCCGGCTGCCCGACCTGACCGGGCGCATCTACCTGATCACCGGCTCCAACGCCGGTCTCGGGTTCTTCGCGAGCGAGCAGCTCGTCGGTGCGGGCGCGCATGTGATCATGACCGGCCGCAACCCCAATCGCCTCGCCACCGCGCGCGCCGCCGTCGCCACGCGCGCACCGGATGCGCCGGGATCTGTCGAGACCCTCCTGCTCGACACGAGCAACCTCGGATCGGTGCGGGCCGCGGCCGCGACCGTGCGCCAGAAGGGGCGCCTGGACGGGCTGCTGCTCAACGCGGGCTCGGTGCATCCGCCCGCCACCCGTCAGACCACGCGCGACGGCAACGAGCTCGTGCTCGCCACGAACGCCCTCGGGCACTACGCGCTCGCCGGCGCGCTGCTGGGAACCCTCGCCGCCCGCCGCGGCCGCATGGTGTGGCTCGGCAGCATGTCGACCTCGCTCTGGTCGTACGACCCCGTCGACCCGCAGCTCGTCGAGCGCTACAGCCCGTGGCGCGCGTACGTGCAGTCCAAGGTCGTGACGACGGCGGTAGGCCTCGAGGCCGACCGCCGGCTGCGCGAGGCCCACGTGCCGGTGCGCAGCATCGTCGCCCACCCGGGGTACGCCACCAGCGGCCGCACCACCGGCATCCGCGGGGTGAACGAGCCGTCGCGGATGGGGCGATTCGCCGACAACCTGCAGGCGCCCATCACGCAGTCCAAGCAGCAGGGAGCGTGGCCGCTCGTGCGGGCGCTCGTCGACCCCGACGCCCAGGGCGGCCAGCTGTGGGGGCCGAGCATGGTCGTGCGCGGCACGCCGCGGCTGGCGACCCCCGCCAAGCTCACGAGCGACCCCGCCGTGGGCGAGCGTCTCTGGCTCATGTGCGAGGCCGCCACGCGCCTGCGCTGGCCCTTCGAGTCCGCCCGCCGCTGACCCGCGGGGGTCGCACGTGTGGCGGTGCTGAGCGGAGGAGATCGAGCCGCGGGAGGAGCGTCTGCCAGGTTTCGATCCTCCGCTCGCAGGATCTCCTCCGCTCAGCGGCGGCAGTGGCGGACCCGAACCAGCACGAACACCCCGACGTGCCCGAAACAGGTGGATGAACGGGGCGGATGCGGTGGGTCAGGCGGTGAGCCAGATCATGCCGAGCGCGGCCGCGGGCACCGGAACGTCGCGGTCGGCGATGCGCAGCACGAGATCGGGGGCGCCGCGCGTGACGGTCGCCTCGCCGTCGATCACGAGGCCGCTCTGCTCGAGTTCGCGCAGCAGGTCGGGGTCGCGGTCGTTGACGCGCAGCACGCGTCCGACGTGGCCGACGGCCGCGTCGCCCAGGACGACGAAGGGCACGCGGTCGGTGTTGCCCGCGGCATCCGGGATCGCGTCGCCGTGCGGATCGAAGCGGGGGCGCCCGAGGCGCTCGTCGATGCGGTCGAGCAGGCGGTCGCTGAGCGCGTGCTCGAGCACCTCGGCCTCGTCGTGCACCTCGTCCCAGGTGTAGCCGTACTCGCGCACGAGCCACGTCTCGACGAGGCGATGGCGTCGCACGATCGCCGCGGCGCGCAGGAGGCCCGCGTCGGTGAGGGTGATCGGTCCGTATCGGCGGTGGCTCACGAGTCCCGCGGCGGCGAGCTTCTGCACCATCTCGGTGACGCTCGAGGGCGCGAGCCCGAGCTGCTGAGCCAGCTGCGAGGGCGTGATGCGCTCGTCCTGCCACTCGGTGTGCTGGTACACGACCTTCAGATAGTCGTCGACCGCGGCGGAAGTGGGCACCGACTCAGGCTACCGGGCGCACCGCGGCTAGCCTGAGTCGGTGACACACGACCCGACCGCCGACGAGCCGACGGATGCGGCGCCGCCCCGCGGGGAGGACGACACCGCGCCGCTGCACGGCGTGGGTCCCTGGCCCGGCGGACCCGAGGCGTGGCCGACCGATGACCGGTTCGATCCGCAGCTGCTGGCCGAGGGCGATCGGCGGAACGTCGTCGACGCCTACCGCTACTGGCGGATGGAGGCGATCGTCGCCGATCTCGATGCGCACCGGCATCCGTTCCACGTCGCGATCGAGAACTGGCAGCACGATATGAACATCGGGTCGATCGTGCGCAGCGCCAACGCATTCGGCGCCGCCGAGGTGCACATCGTGGGGCGGCGCCGCTGGAACAAGCGCGGCGCGATGGTCACCGACCGGTACCAGCACGTGCGCCACCACGAGGATGTCGCGGCGTTCACGGCATGGGCCGCGTCGGCCGATCTGCCCGTCATCGCGGTCGACAACGTGCCCGGATCGGTGCCGGTCGACCGCGCCGAGCTGCCCGAGCGCTGCGTGCTCGTGTTCGGGCAGGAGGGCCCCGGGCTCTCGGATGAGGCGGTGGCCGCGGCATCCGGTGTCGTCGAGATCGCCCAGTACGGCTCGACGCGCTCGATCAACGCCGCCGCCGCGGCGGCCGTCGTGATGTACGAATGGTGCCGCCGCTGGGCCTGAGCCCGCGCGTCCACCTCGCGAGTGAGCACTCGTTCGGCGAGTGAGCATCCGATCGGGTACTCACTCGCCGAATGGATGCTCACTCGCGGCGCGGGCGGCGCGGGCCTCCGCGGGCGGCGCGGGCCTCAGGCGCCGGCGGTGAGCCAGGCGGTGCCGCGCACCCGCCACCCGAGGGTGACCAGCCGCGCGAGCATGTAGACGCCGAAGAACGCGACGGCCAGCCACGCCAGACCGGGGGCGCCGGCCGCGCCCACCCACACGAGCAGCAGCAGTGACGGAACGAACGGCACGAGGTTCGCCAGGCCCGCGAGCGCCAGGTACTTGCCGTCGCCGGCGCCGATCAGCACGCCGTCGAGCACGAACACCAGCCCGCACACCGGCTGCGCGATGGCCAGCACGATGAGCGCGGGCTGCACGAGCGCGGCGATGGTCGGATCGGACGTGAAGACCAAGCCGATGACGCCCGACGCTGCACCGATGCCGAGCCCCACGATGACCCCGAACCACACGCCCCAGGCCGCGGTGCGCCCCAGCACCCGGCGCACGAGCGCGGCATCGCCCTCGCCGAGCGCCTTGCCGATCAGCGCCTGGGCGGCGATGGCCAGGGCATCGAGCGCGAACGCGGCGGTCGAGAAGATCGTGAACGCGATCTGCCAGGCGGCGAGCTCGGGGGTGCCGAGGGCGGTCGCCACCGCCACGGTCGCGAGGAGCGCCGCGCGCAGCGAGACGGTGCGCAGCAGCATCCAGACGCCTGAGCGCGCGGCGCCCGTGACACTGTCGCGGCGCGGGCGGATGGCGGCGGAGTGCCGCCGGGCGAGGCGCGCGATGACGATCGCGTACGCGGCGACCATGCCCCACTGAGCGAGCACGGTGCCGGTTGCCGAGCCGGCGATGCCCCATCCGAATCCGTAGATGAAGAGCAGGTTGAGCAGGGCGTTGGCCGCGAAGCCGATGCCCGCGATCCACAGCGGGGTGAGGGTGTTCTGCATGCCGCGCAGCAGCCCCGTCGCGGCGAAGACGATGAGCATCGCGGGGAGTCCCCACATCGAGATGCCGAGGTAGGCCTCCGCATCCGCGGCGACCTCGGCCGTCGGGCCGAACAGCGACACGATGCCCGGGGTGAGCAGGTAACCGGCGACGGCGAGGACCGCGCCGAGTCCCAGGGCGAGCCACATCCCGTCGATGCCGGCCGAGACGGCGCTGCCGTGCTGCCCGGCGCCGAAGCGCCTGGCCACGGCGGGTGTCGTGGAGTAGGCGAGGAACACCATGAGGCCGACGATCGTCTGCAGCACCGCCGAGGCGATGCCGAGCGCCGCGAGGGGCACGACGCCGAGGTGGCCGATGAGCGCGGCGTCGACGATGAGGAACAGCGGCTCGGCGATCAGCGCCCCCAGGGCGGGGACGGCCAAGGCGAGGATCTGCCGATTGAGTGTCGCCGCCACATCCCGAGCCTATTGACCCTTCCCCCCGGCCGAGCGCACATCCCGTCGTCGAGCGCACATGGTCCGGGATGTGCGCTCGGTGACCGGATGTTG
>NZ_JBFBHG010000045.1:0-12750 GCF_040685095.1 Microbacterium sp. NPDC089189 | reverse complement strand
TTTAGGAATGAAATAAATTTTTTTGATATTTTTTGATATGATTAAAGTTCCGGGACCGTGTGCGCTCGACGACCGGATATGCGCTCGGCCGTTGGATGGGCGGGGCGGGCGGCTCCTCCCCAGGGGCGGGGCGGGACGGGTCCTCCACAGGGCGGATGGGGCGGCGGGTCGTTCACATCGGCGGATGCGGCTGGGCCCCGGCCAGCGGTGCTTCGTAGCGTGGGAAGCCCCACGAAACGGAGGTTCTCATGGCCGTCTTCTCGGTCGATAGCGACCAGGTCATCGCCGCGACCAGCACGATCCGCGGCACCATCGATCGCCTGCAGGGCGAATCCAACGCGCTGCTGGCGCAGCTGAGCGCGCTGCAGTCGTCCTGGACCGGCTCGGCATCCGGCATGTTCCAGGGCACCGTCGAACAGTGGCGGGCCGCCCAGCGGACGGTCGAGGACGCCCTGTCGAGCATCAACCTGGCGCTCACGGCTGCCGGGCAGCAGTACGCCGACGCGGAACAGGCCAACATGACGCTGTTCCGCTGATCCCCGTCCGGTCTCCCCCACCGGAAACGGCAGATGCCCCGGTCCCTTTCGGGACCGGGGCATCTGTGCGTGAGGCGGAACTCAGAAGTCCATGCCACCCGTGGGGTCGCCAGCCGGAGCGGCAGCCTTCTCGGGCTTGTCGGCAACGACGGCCTCGGTGGTGAGGAACAGACCCGCGATGGACGCGGCGTTCAGCAGCGCCGAGCGCGTGACCTTGGCGGGGTCGATGATGCCCTGTGCGAACAGGTCACCGTACTCGCCGGTCGCGGCGTTCAGGCCGTGTCCGACGGGCAGGTCGGCGACCTTGTTAGCGACGACGCCGGGCTCGAGGCCCGCGTTGAGGGCGATCTGCTTGAGCGGAGCCTCGATCGCGACGCGAACGATGTTCGCACCGGTCGCCTCGTCGCCGACCAGCTCGAGCGACGCGAACGCCTTCTTGCCGGCCTGGATGAGCGCGACGCCACCACCGGGGACGATGCCCTCTTCGACGGCAGCCTTCGCGTTGCGAACGGCGTCCTCGATGCGGTGCTTGCGCTCCTTGAGCTCGACCTCGGTCGCCGCGCCCGCCTTGATGACGGCAACGCCACCGGCGAGCTTGGCGAGACGCTCCTGGAGCTTCTCGCGGTCGTAGTCGCTGTCGGTGTTGTCGATCTCGCGGCGGATCTGGGTCACGCGACCCTCGATCTGCGCGGAGTCGCCGGCACCTTCGACGATGGTGGTCTCGTCCTTGGTGATGATGACCTTGCGCGCACGGCCGAGCAGGTCGAGGGTGGCGTTCTCGAGCTTGAGACCGACCTCCTCGGTGATGACCTGTCCACCCGTGAGGATGGCGATGTCCTGCAGCTGCGCCTTGCGACGGTCGCCGAAGCCGGGAGCCTTGACGGCAGCCGACTTGAAGATGCCGCGGATCTTGTTGAGCACGAGCGTCGCGAGAGCCTCGCCCTCGACGTCCTCAGCGATGATCAGGAGTTCCTTGCCGTCCTGGATCACCTTGTCGACGATCGGGAGCAGGTCCTTGATGTTCGAGATCTTCTGGTTCGCGATCAGGATGTAGGGGTCTTCGAAGACCGCTTCCTGACGCTCCGGGTCGGTCACGAAGTACGGGTTCAGGTAGCCCTTGTCGAAGCGCATACCCTCGGTGAGCTCGAGCTCGGTGCCGAAGGTGTTGGACTCCTCGACGGTGACCACACCCTCCTTGCCGACCTTGTCGATCGCCTCGGCGATCAGCTCGCCGATGGCGGGGTCTGCGGCGGAGATCGACGCGGTAGCGGCGATCTGCTCCTTGGACTCGATCTCCTTGGCGTCGGCCAGAAGCGACTCGATGACGGCCGCGACGGCCTTCTCGATGCCCTTCTTGAGCGAGATGGGGTCGGCGCCGGCTGCGACGTTGCGCAGGCCTTCGCGCACGAGCGCCTGAGCGAGGACGGTCGCGGTGGTCGTTCCGTCACCGGCGACGTCGTCGGTCTTCTTGGCGACCTCCTTGACGAGCTCCGCGCCGATCTTCTCGAACGGGTCGTCGAGCTCGATCTCCTTGGCGATCGACACACCGTCGTTCGTGATGGTGGGAGCGCCCCACTTCTTCTCGAGAACCACGTTGCGACCACGGGGACCCAGGGTCACCTTGACGGCGTCGGCCAGCGTGTTGAGGCCGCGCTCGAGGCCGCGACGGGCCTCCTCATCGAAAGCGATGATCTTTGCCATGTGTGTGTCGTCCCTCCCGGACGTTGGGCTTGCGGAATTAGCACTCTGTCTTGACGAGTGCTAAGCCCATTCTGGCACTCGACCCTAGGGAGTGCAAGCCGCCGGATGGCGGGACGTCACAGTCCGGACATGCAGAAGTCCCCCGCGGCGCGAGGCGCTGCGGGGGACGTCGGACGCGGGGGTCAGGCGAGAAGACGAACGGCTTCGGCCTGCGGTCCCTTCTGCCCGGATCCGACCGTGAACTCCACGGCCTGCCCTTCTTCGAGGACGCGGAATCCGGTCATGTCGATGTTCGAGTAGTGGACGAAGACGTCCTGTCCATCGCCGGAGGTGATGAAGCCGAAGCCTTTCTCCGCGTTGAACCATTTGACGGTGCCCTGGGCCATACGAGTCTCCTGATGCTGTGGAACGGAGCCATCGTATGCACCCGATCACACCCGGAATCGCGAGATTCCGCAGTGTTGACACGGCCGCCGCGAACTTGTTACGCCGCGGAAACACGCGGCGTACGGACCATCGCCGCCTCAGGAGGCCGGGGTCTCCACCGGCGCGCCCGCCGCCGTCCGATCCAGCCCGATCACAATCGTCAGCAACCGTGCCTGGCTCTCGTCGAGGTCACCCGTGTTGGGGTCGTCGACCGGCTGGTAGAAGTCGTCCTGCACGATCGTGGCGCCGCCGATCACGTCGGCCAGGCCCATGGCCGCCGCCTCATCCGCGGGGAAGGCGTAGTAGATGGTCGTCTCGGCGAAGTCGGTGATCGCGGCGCTGCTGGCGTTCACGTTGTCGGCGCTCCATCCGGCAGCGACGATCTGATCCTTCATGGCGCCGGCGAGACCGGATTCTCCCGTGCCGTTGAGCACCGAGACGGTGAACGTCGTGTCGACCACGGCCGTCACCTCCGGCGTGGGCGTCGGGGTGGGCGTGGGGGTCGGGAAGAGGGTGATGCGGCCGGTGAGCACCAGGCTGCCGAAGATCCCTGCGGCGATCAGGATGATCGTGGCGACGATCGCCCAGAGCGTGATCGCTCCGGCGCGCATCCGCGGGTTCTCGGCGCGATGCGCACCGACCCGTCCGGATGCCGGCGGCAGATCGTCGAACCGATCCCGGGGAAAGCTCTGTCGCGACACCCCACGATGCTACCGGGCGTGCGCCGCCGATCCTGTCAGCCGGCGAGCGCGTCCCCGTCGCCGTGACGGGCGGCGCGGCGGTCGTCGCGGATGCGGCGCAACCGGCCGACCAGCATCGGATCGTGGGCGAGGGCGGCCTCCGTGTCGATCACGCGCCCGAGCAGTTGGTAGTAGCGGGGCGGGGCCAGCTGCAGCTCGGCGCGGATCGCCTCCTCCTTGGCACCGGAGTGCGCACCCCACCGGGCCTCGAACGCGAGGAGCGTCGCGTCGCGCGCGGGGAGCGTCATGTCGGCGGGGTGGGAGGTAGTCACCTCGCCACGTTATCCGGGGATCGGCGCCCCACCCGGATGCCACTCCACGGATGCCCCGAGCGGGTCGACGGCGGCGATGATCCGGCCGTCGAGTGCGAGCGCGAACCGGCCCGCCGGCCACCGTTCCGCCGGTCCCGGTCCCGCCCACCCGTCGTGGAGCGCGGGGGCGTCGAGCGTGATCCACCGACCGGCCTGCCGGGCCTGATCGATCACGGCGGCGCGACGAGCGCGCGGCACGTGCGCCAGCACACCCGGGGTCGTGACGACGAGAGTGGCGTCCTGCGGCGCTCGCGCGGCGAGGTCGGCGAGGATGCCGGGCGTCGACGCATCGCCGCGTACGAGGATCGGCGGGTCCGCGGCCGCGATGTCGAGAGCGCGCTCGATGCGCTCGCCCCGCCCCGTCTCGCCCGGCCAGACCAGCCCGGTGAGCCACGCCCGATCATCGGTGCGCCCCGCATCCAAGGGCTCGAGGTCGATGCCGCCGCGCCACACGACCTCGGGGATGCGAAGCGCCGGGACCGGCCCGCTCCAGCGCGCGTCGAGGACGACGCCGGACGGGCCGTCTGCCGGATCGAGGCGGATCTCGGTGCCGTCGTCCGTCGTGTACCGGTAGGAGTAACGGTCGGGGTAGAGGCACAGCCCGGCGCTCGCGCCGACCTCGAGGAGCGCGACGGGCCCGTCGATCAGGCTGAGCGCCGGGAGCAGCGCCGCGCACCGCAGCGGCTCGTTCGTCTGGATGCTGCGCCGCGCGCTCTCGGCGACCACCGGGTCGGCGTGGGCGAGCACCCACTCCCCCCACGCCTCGCCGGGCTCCTCGGGGGCCCCGAGGAGGCGGGTGACGGCGAAGACGAGCGGCGGCTGGCGGTGCGTGTCGGGGATGCGGGCGAGCACCTCGGCGACGGCCGGGCGTTCGCACACGGTCATCGCCCACGACGCGTACAGCGCAGAACGGCCCGGAGCCTCGTCGGCGGCGAATCGCGCGTAACGGGCGACGACGGCTTCGATCACGCATCCATTCTGAGGTAACGCGGGAACAGGTCGCCTCCGGACGGGGTTGAATGGAGAGTCGAAGGAGGACCCATGAGCTATGCAGTGAACAAGTCCGAAGAGCAGTGGCGCGAGGAACTCGGCGCCGATCAGTACGCCGTCCTGCGTGAAGCCGGCACCGAGCGCGCCTGGACGGGCGAGCTGCTCGACGAGAGCCGCGCCGGCCTCTACGCCTGTGCGGCGTGCGGCTCGGAGCTCTTCAAGAGCGGCACGAAGTTCGACTCGCACTGCGGGTGGCCGAGCTTCTACGAGTCGATCCGGCCCGAGGCCGTCGAGCTCATCGAGGACAACAGCCACGGCATGGTGCGCACCGAGGTGCGCTGCGCGAACTGCGGTTCGCACCTGGGTCACGTCTTCCCCGACGGATTCGGCACGCCCACCGGCGACCGCTACTGCATGAACTCGATCTCGCTCACCTTCACCCCCGAGGCGGACGCGTGAGTTCGACCGCGCGCGGCGCGATGCTCTTGCGCCACTCGTGGTCGAAGGTCACCGAGACCGCGCCCACCCACGAGGAGCTGGTCGAGTTCGTCTCGGCCGCCGGGCGGGTGGCGGACCACTCGTCGCTGCACCCGTGGCGTTTGATCGAGCTGCGCGGCACCGACCGTGAGCGCCTGGGCCGCGCCATCCACAAGGCGGAGAAGAAGGACGGCATCTCGACCAAGCCGTTGCGCGCTCCGCTGCTCATCGCCGTGGTGGCCCGCGTGCGCAAGAGCAGCAAGGTTCCGGCGTGGGAGCAGGAGGCCGTCGCCTCGGGCGTCGCCCACATGCTGAGCCTGGCCCTCGACGAAGCCGGATGGGGAGTCTTCTGGCGTACCGGCGGCTACACGCGCAGCAAGGCCGTCGCCAAGGCGCACGGGCTGAAGAAGCGCGAGGTGCTGCTGGGCTGGCTGTACGTGGGCGGCAAGCCCGAACGCGATCGACCGGTGCGACGCAAGGCCGTCGACGGTGAGCGCTTCTTGGGGCGGATGCCCCGCTGAGTCGGCGGTGTCGCCGTCGGCGTGATCCGAGTCAGCGGCGACGCCAGCGCGGCACGACGGCGATGACGACGCCGGCGATCGCGATGACGACCGCGGCGAGCGCCACGATCAACGGTGCGCCGGCGTGCGCGGGGGCGATGACGTCGAGGACGACCGAGGTCGTGAGCAGGCCCACGACCGACCCCAGGCCCAGCTGCAGCACACCGAGGTGGCGCACCAAAGCGGCCGACAAGAAGATGTAGACGACGCCGATCGCGCCGCCCACGTACAGCCACAGCTCTCCGGGAAGAGCCGGCACGGCCCCCGCGACGGCGACGTGGATGACGGCGGCGAGCACGAGCACGATGCTCCCCCCGGCGAAGTTGACCAGCGTCGCCGTGAGGGGGCTCCCCACGACGTGGCGCAGCCGCCCGTTCGTCGCCTGCTGCCACGCCACACCCGCGCCGGCAAGGAACGGCAGCAGCAGCATCCAGAGCGGGATGCCGGACGCCCCGTCTCCCACCAGCGAGACCGCCACCGCCGCCACCACCAGCAGGGCTCCTGCGAGGCGGCCCCAGGTGATCCCGACGACCCCCGCGGGGCCGTAGCCGACGCGGTCGAGCACGATCCCGTTCACCGTCTGCCCGGCGACGAGGCCGACGGTGAACGCGGCGACGCCGATGACCGCGACCGTGACGCCCTGCGTGAAGACCGTGAAGGCTCCCGCGAGCCCGCCCAGCAGCATCCATCCGGGCACCTGCCGCGAGCGCACGCCCCGGCCGAGGCGCACGATGCCGGCGCGGCCGCCCGGCAGGACGGCGCTCAGCACGAGCAGGATGAGGAAGCCGGACCCGAACGAGATCGCCGAGGCGACCAGGGCGTCGTCGAGCGCCGCCCCCAACGCCCCGTTGATCTGCGCCTGCAGCGCGGTCAGCGCTCCCACGAGCACCGCGCCGGCGATCGCCACCGCCCGAGGCAGCCGACTCGCGGCGGGCGCGGACGAGTCGGAGGGCACCGACCGAGCCTACGCCGCGGCGCCGCCGGCGATCACGCGGGCCAGATCCCCGCGACGAGATCGGTGAGCAGGGCGTCGCCGTCGGTGTTGGTGGCCGACTGGTAGATCCACACCCCGTCGCGCACGTAGATCGTCTCGATGGTGTCGACGGGCTCCACGGTTCCCGTCAGCGTCTGCGTGCAGATGTAGGCGCCGACATCCCCCACCTGGCAGGAGAAGCCCGCACCGGGAAGCGTCGCTTCGGCGTGGTCCTGAGCCGCGCCCGCGTCCGCCTGGCTGATGAGCAGCAGGTACCCGGTCGCGTCGCCCTCGATCCAGTTGCAGCCGAGCGCGAGCACCGCATCGGGCGGCGCCGGTCGCTCGAACTCGGCCGCATCCCCGTACTCGGTCATGAGGTCGACCGTGGCGGCACGCGTCGCCGCCGACCCCACCGCGGCGCAGTCGACCGGCAGCGCGACGGGCGCCGGGGGCGGGCTGACCGTGACCGACGGAGACGGAGACGGAGACGGGGCGGGAGGCGCGGATGCCGTCGGGCTCGCCCCGGGCGCCGGCCCGCCGCATCCCGCGAGCACAGCGGCGAACGAGACCGCGAGAGCGGCCCTGACGACCCGTGATCGGCGCATGGCATCTCCCTCGATCCCCTGACGTGAGCCAGAGCCTAGCGAGCGGCGCGGCCGGGCGATACGGCGTCGCGTACCTCATCCGGCAGCGTGGGGCAACGCCACCCCCTCCCCGGACCCGCCCGGCGAGAGTGGAGCGATGAGAAGCATCACGTACGCGGGCCAGACCGTCATCACGACCGACGAGGTCGGCAGCACGCTCGTCGAGCTCACCGCTGCTCTCGCCAAGAACGGCCAGGCGGAGGCCGTCAGCATCCCGATCGTCGTCGACGGCGATGCGAGCCACGACGCCGAGCTCGTCATCGGCCTCGGCAACGACGTGCTCTCGACCCCCGTGCAGTGGACGGACGAGGTTCCCGACTTCTCGGAGCGGATGGGGCACCTCACGGCGCAGCTGAACCGCCTGCGGCCGCCGCGCGAACCGCACCTGGGCATCGTCGAGGACGACACCCCCTACGACCCCGACCTGGACAACATCTCGCGCGCCTGAGCGTCTCGCCGGGCACTGCGGGGCACTGCGGGGCACTGCGGAGGCGGTGTAGCGGATGAGGCGGGGACGACGCAACCGGCCCCGGTCGCGCCCATCGCCCGTCGACACTGGTGACCATGGACTTCGACGACCTCGCCACGCAGCCGATCGACATGCTCGACCTCATCGCCGCCGAGAACGCGCGCCCCGTCGGCTGACCGACTGATCCGAGTCCCCGTCCGTGGCGGAGGGGGACCTTCCGGTGCCGGCTACAGGACTTGAACCTGCAACCCCCGTATTACAAGTACGGTGCGCTACCAATTGCGCCAAGCCGGCTGGCTGCGGGCGTCCGCGGGAACCCGCGCAGACGCATCCACGAGCAGGGATCAGTCTAGAGCGTCCGCCGCCCGTGCCCGCGTTCCCCGTGCTCGTCAGGCGTCCGCGGCGAGCAGGTCCAGGACCGCCTTGTCGCCCGGCGCCTGTGCGGACAGGAACCCGACCGACCCGTGCAGCCGCAGCTCCTCGCCCGCCTCATCCGTGAGCGTGAGGTAGCGGCTGGCGCCGAGCTTCTCGACGCGGATGTCGACGGTGTCGCGCTCGAACGATGCCACCCGGGTCGCCAGACGACCATCGGTGTCGCGATTGAGCACGTGGATGCGGGTGGGTGTCACGACGACCACGAGCTTCACGGTCACACCGGCCTCCTCGGCCGCCAGACGCACCGCGGTGAATCCCCCCGCGCCGGCGGCCACGGCCTGCGCGAGCGGATCGGCTGCGGGGTCCGCGACCGCGCCGACCGTTCCGCCGAGCACCTGCGCGCGCGCCAGATCGGCGAGCCCGAAGTGCCCCGCCGCCAGAACGTCCTCGCCGTCGCCGAGCAGCGTCGCCGCCTCCGCGATCAGTTCCTTCTCGGTGTTCCCCGTCATCGATCGGCTCCCCTCGCCCGGTGCGTCACGACGACGACGGTGCCGCCGATGCGGCATCCGATCCAGGCCGCGATGCGCGACCGAGCATAGTGCGACGTCGGGGCGGTCCGACAGACGTGCCGGGAGGAGACCGGGACCGGTCAGGACGCGGGCGTCTCCGACTGCGTGGGGGTGGGCGTCGGCGTGCTGTAGTACGCGTCGCTCGCGGTGGTCAGCACGAACTGGGCGAACTCCTTCGGGTCGTCGAGCGCCCCCTGGTAGAGCTCGCCGTTGACGAGGATCATCGGCGTTCCGGTGAGCGTGAGCCCGTCGGTGCCCGGGAGCCCGACGATGGCCTGGTCGGTGGCGGACTTCGCCCACGACATGAACTCGCCCTTCTCGATGCAGGTGCTCACCTGGGCCTTGGCCGGGGCGACGACGCCCGCGGCCGTGGCGGCGTCGACGAGCTGCTCGTCGCTCAGACCGTCAGTCGAGGCTTCGGGCTGCTCGACGAGGAGCTCGTGGTGGAACGCGAAGACGGAATCCGGCGAGTAGGTCGCCACGCAGGCGGCGGCTCCCGCCGCACGCAGCGAGTACTTCGTGCCGTTTGACTTGGCGGTCAGCATCGCGACCGGGTGGTACGACAGCTGCGCCGCCCCCTCGGTGACCCAGCCCGACAGCTGCTGCGCGTTGGCCAGCTCGAACTGCTTCGCGCCGGGCGCCAGGTAGTCGACGTACACGCGGATGTCGGCGGTCGACGCGCTCGTCGGGGTCGGCGCGGGCGTCGCCTCGCCCTCGGCGGCCGGGGTGGGCGTCGCGGTGACCGCGGCGGCGCCGAGGCTCAGCCCGGTGACGGAGGTGACCGCGATGCCGCCGTCGGAGATGTTGGAGGGCGAGGCCTGCGGAGCGGACGTCGACGACGACACCGCGACCACGACACCCGCGATGACCGCACCCACGACGGCCAGTCCACCCACGGCGAGAGCTGCCATGCGGATGACGCCCGCGCGGGCGTGACGGGCGCGAACGATCTGCGCCTTCTCGCGCACAGCCTCGCGGCGGTCGCTGGAAGACGGAACGTTCGAAGGATCGTCGTTGGACATGGGACCTCAATGTGACGCGGAAAGCCGGAAGACCGGGAGGGCCGTACGGGAATCGGCCTCGTTGATGCTAGCCAGACACCCTGGGAAATGCCCAGACGCCCGTGCCATACTGGTCCTTGCGCCCGATGAGGGGCGTGCGGGAAAGCCCCCGCTCATCCATCACAACGGATCGTCCGGCACGTACCTGCCGGTGAAGGAGAAGAAGACATGGCGTCCGTCACGTTCGACAACGCAACCCGTCTGTACCCGGGCGGCACCCGCCCCGCGGTCGACAAGCTCAACCTCGAAGTGGGAGACGGCGAGTTCCTCGTCCTGGTCGGCCCCTCCGGTTGCGGTAAGTCCACGTCGCTCCGCATGCTCGCGGGCCTCGAAGAGGTCAACTCCGGCCACATCCGCATCGGCGACCGCGACGTCACCGACGTGCCGCCGAAGGACCGCGACATCGCGATGGTGTTCCAGAACTACGCGCTCTACCCGCACATGACCGTCGCCGAGAACATGGGCTTCGCGCTCAAGATCGCCGGCGTCGGCAAGGACGAGCGCGCGACCCGCGTGCTCGAGGCCGCGAAGCTGCTCGACCTCGAGCAGTACCTGACCCGCAAGCCGAAGGCGCTCTCGGGTGGTCAGCGTCAGCGTGTCGCCATGGGCCGCGCCATCGTCCGCCAGCCGCAGGTGTTCCTCATGGACGAGCCGCTGTCGAACCTCGACGCCAAGCTCCGTGTGCAGACGCGCACCCAGATCGCCTCGCTGCAGCGCCGCCTCGGCGTCACCACGGTCTACGTCACGCACGACCAGACCGAGGCTCTGACGATGGGCGACCGCATCGCCGTGCTGAAGGACGGCCTGCTGCAGCAGGTCGGCTCGCCGCGCGACCTGTACGAGAAGCCGAACAACGTGTTCGTCGCCGGCTTCATCGGCTCGCCCGCGATGAACCTCTTCCCGGCCGACCTCGCCGACGGCGGCGTCCGCTTCGGCTCCGAGGTCGTGCCGCTCGACCGCGACACCGTCGGCCGCGCCAACGGCAGCCAGGTCACGGTCGGCGTCCGCCCCGAGGACATCGAGGTCGGCCCCGCCGACGGCCGTGGCCTCCCGGTGCAGGTCGACCTCGTCGAGGAGCTCGGCGCCGACGGCTACCTGTACGGCCACACCGAGATCAACGGCAAGCGCACCGACATCGTCGCGCGCGTCGACGGACGCAACCACCCGAACGCGGGCGAGACCGTCACCCTGGCCGCCAAGCCGGGTCACGTGCACGCGTTCGACATCGAGTCGGGCGAGCGCCTGAACGACAAGGCCATCGCTTCGGCCTGATCGAGACACCACACGCGGCGCGGCGGATCTTCGGATCCGTCGCGCCGTGTCATGTCGGAGGAGGAACATGTCGTCGGAGTCGCTGAGCATCACCGCGAGCGCGATCGATCCCGCCCTGCTGTCGTTGCCGTGGAACGTGCCGTTGGCCGACTGGTCGAGCTCCGACATCGTGCAGCTCCCGAAGGGCCTCTCGCGCCACCTCGTGCGCTTCGCGACGCTCTCCGGCAAGGTCATCGCGGTCAAGGAGACCACGGGCGCCATGGCGCGGCGCGAGTACGACATGCTCGGCAACCTCACCCGGCTGGACGTGCCGTGCGTCGACCGCTTCGCCGTCATCGACGGCCGGCGCGATGCGAACGGCGAACCCCTGCCCGCGGCCCTCGTCACCGCGCACCTGAAGTTCTCGCTCCCCTACCGCGCCCTGTTCACACAGGTGCTGCGTCCGAACACCGCCGCGCGTCTGGTGGATGCGTTGGCCGTGCTGCTGGTGCGACTGCACAACGTCGGCTTCTTCTGGGGCGACGTCTCGCTGTCGAACACCCTCTTCCGGCGCGACGCGGGCGCGTTCGCCGCGTACCTCGTCGACGCCGAGACCGGTGAGCTGCACGAAGGCGGCCTCACGCGCGGGCAGCGTCTGCACGATCTGGATGTGGCGCGCACCAACATCGCCGGCGAGATCATGGACCTCGAAGCGGGCGGGCGGCTGGAGGGCGGCATCGACGCGGTCGAGATCGCCGATGGCATCATGTCGTCGTACCACTCGCTGTGGGCCTCGCTGACCGACCAGGAGAGCTTCGCCGTCTCGGAGTCCTGGCGGATCACCGAGCGGGTGCAGCGTCTCAACGCGCTCGGCTTCGACATCGGCGAGATGTCGATCCAGACCGCGACGGACGGCACCCTCGTCTCCATCCAGCCCAAGGTCGTGGATGCCGGACACCACCAGCGGCGCCTGCTGCGGCTCACAGGGCTCGATGTCGAGGAGAACCAGGCGCGGCGTCTGCTGAACGACCTCGACGAGTTCCGGGCCCGCATCTCACGGATCGGCTCGGACGAGGAGATGGTCGCGCACGAGTGGCTCACCCGGAAGTTCGAGCCGGTCATCAAGGCGATCCCGTATGACCTGCGCGCGAAGCTCGAGCCCGCCGAGGTGTACCACCAGGTGCTCGAGCACAGCTGGTACATGTCGCAGAACCGCGGCAAGTCGGTGCCGCTCGCCGAAGTCCTGACGAGCTACATCGACAACGTGCTGCGCCACCGCCGCGATGAGGCGACGGTCATGGGACCGCCCACCGAGACCACGACGATCCCGGTGTTGCGCGACGACTACATGCCGCAGAGCCCCGGCTCCGACGACGACGAGGACATCGACTGGCGCGACCTGGTCTGACCCACCCCATCCCCCGCCCGCGTGCGGCCCCGCGGAGCTCCGCCCCGCTCGCGGCCGCCGGGGGTCCCCGCCCCTCTCGCGGCCCCCGCGTTCCTCCGCCCGCAGCTCTCGCGAGCCCCGCAAACGCCGCCGAGCGCATATCCGGTGGTCGAGCGCACATCGGGGACGATGTGGGCGGGGGGGGGCGGGGATGGGCGATGGGGTCTGGAACCCGAAGTAATACAATCAAACCCAACACAAAAGAGTTATTCGTGTTTTT
>NZ_JBFBHG010000044.1:0-13144 GCF_040685095.1 Microbacterium sp. NPDC089189 | reverse complement strand
CCCACTTCCGGTGGCGGGGCCAAATTGTGGAACTTTTTGGGCTTTTACTGGTTTTGTGCGCTCGGCGGCTCGGGCACCCATCCATCACGCTGGCGCTCGGGGCACGCCCCCTTCACCGCCGCGCCGCCCACATCCGCCCGGGCGGACCACCGCGGGCGCACGCACCCAGCCGAGAGGGTGCCAGGCACCGCCGGGCCCCGCGCCGATGCACACGCCACACCCGGCCGAGCGCACATCCGGTAACCGAGCGCACATCCCGGACCATGTGCGCTCGATCACGGGATGTGCGCTCGGCGGGCACCGCACGGCGGCTCAGGCACCGCACGCCGCAGCACGCACGCCGCACGCCGCACGCCGCAGCACCGCACGCCGCAGCACGCACGCCGCAGCACCAGGACCGCCCGCGGGTCAGGGGATGAGGGAGCCGCCGGTGGCGATCAGCTGCACGGCGAGGAGGAGGGCGGCGAGCATGACGAGGCGGAAGACGTTCCGCCCGGGCTGCCGCCGGAGGGCCGCGACAGCTGCCGCAACGGCCACCGCGACGACCGCGGCGAAGAAGACCCAGGCGAGGGGGGCGACGGCGCCGTCCGCCGAGCCCACCAGCACCGCGACACCGCCGCCGATCACACCGAGGGCCGCGAGCACCGCGGATGCGGTCGCCCCAATCCGGTGCGGAAGACCCCGCACACCGGTGCGCCGGTCATCGTCGAGATCGGGCAGGACGTTCGCCAGGTGCACCGCGGCGCCGAGCACGGCTCCGGCGATGCCCGCCCAGATCGGCGCCGGGACGGGGTCGGCGGACGACAGCGTCGCGACCGAGGGCAGCAGCCCGAAGCTGAGCAGGAACGGCACGATCGAGAACGCCGTCTTCTTGAGTCCGGCGTTGTACGACCAGGCGGAGGCGAGCAGGATCGCGTGGGCGAGCAGCATCCGCCATCCGAGGGGCGCCGAGAGCGCCAGGGCGACGACGAGCGCTCCGAGCGCCGTGACCCACGCGGTGCGCAGGCCGACATCGCCCCGGGCGATCGGCTTGTCGGTGCGTCCGACGGCCCGGTCGCGGGCCGCGTCGATCGCGTCGTTCGAGATGCCGACGGAGAGCTGCCCGAAGAACACCGCGGCGGCCAGCAGCGCGAGGCGCCACGGCTCGAGGCCGGAGACGATCCCGAGCGCCAGCGAGAGCGCCGTCACGACGCAGGTGGGCCCGGGGTGCGAAGACGCCCACAGCGCTCGGACGCGGATCATGCTCCGACGCTACGCGCTCGGACGCCCGTCGCGGTGCGGCACGGCCCCGAATGCCGCGAGCACCCGCCGACGCGATCCGAGATCGGATGCGTCGACGGGTGCTCGTGATGAGACCTGCCGGCGGGTCAGTCCTCCAGCTCGGCCTCGACGACCTCTTCCTCGGGGCCCGTGCTGGTGAGCACCAGCTGCGAGCCGGAGGCATCCACATCCACGCGCACCACGTCGCCGTCGCGCACGCCGCCGGAGAGGATGGCCATGGCCAGGCGGTCCTGGATCTCAGACTGGATGAGGCGACGCAGCGGCCGCGCACCGAACACCGGGTCGTAGCCGGCTTCGGCAAGCCATGCCCGCGCGTCGGGGGTGACGGCGAGCGTCAGACGACGGTCCTTCAGGCGGCGCTGCAGGGCGTCGACCGAGAGCTCCACGATCTGGGCCAGGTCGTCCTGCGTGAGCGCCTCGAACATGACGGTGTCGTCGAGCCGGTTGAGGAACTCGGGCCGGAACGCCTGCCGTAGCAGAACCTGCACCTGCTCGCGCTTCTCAGCGGCCGACAGCGTCGGGTCGATCAGGATCGGCGACCCCAGGTTCGAGGTGAGGATGAGGATGACGTTGCGGAAATCGACCGTGCGGCCCTGTCCGTCGGTGAGACGCCCGTCATCCATGACCTGGAGCAGCACGTCGAACACCTCGGGGTGCGCCTTCTCGACCTCGTCGAGCAGCACGACCGAGTAGGGGCGTCGCCGCACGGCCTCGGTCAGCTGACCGCCCTGCTCGTAGCCCACGTATCCGGGAGGGGCCCCGACCAGACGCGACACCGAGTGCTTCTCGCCGTACTCCGACATGTCGATGCGCACCATGGCGTGCTCGTCGTCGAAGAGGAACTCGGCGAGCGCCTTGGCGAGCTCGGTCTTGCCGACGCCGGTGGGCCCGAGGAAGAGGAACGAACCGGTGGGCCGGTTCGGGTCGCTGATGCCGGCGCGCGAGCGGCGAACCGCATCCGCGACGGCCTTCACGGCCGGCTTCTGCCCGATGAGACGCTTGCCCAGCTCGGATTCGAGGTGCACGAGCTTCTGCGTCTCGCCCTGCAGCAGCCGCCCCACCGGGATGCCGGTCCAGGCGGCGATGACCGCGGCGATGTCCTCGTCGGTGACCTGGTCGTTGACCATGCGCTCACCGCCGCTCGACTCGGCGCGCTCGGCCTCGGCGACCTCGCGCTCGAGCGCGGGGATCTCGGCGTAGAGCAGGCGCGATGCCCGCTCCAGCTTGCCTTCGCGCTGCGCACGCTCGGCCTCGACGCGCGCGGCGTCCAACCGGGTCTTGAGGTCGCCGACGCGGTTGAGCGACGCGCGTTCGGTCTCCCAACGCGCCTGCAGCTCACCGAGGCGCGCCTCTTCGGCGGCCAGATCGGTGCGGAGCTTCTCGAGACGCTCGCGCGAGGCCGGGTCCTTCTCCTTCTTGAGCGCGAGCTCTTCGAGCTTCAACCGGTCGACGTGCCGGCGCAGCTCGTCGATCTCGAGCGGCGCCGAGTCGATCTCCATGCGCAGCCGCGACGCGGCCTCGTCGATCAGGTCGATGGCCTTGTCGGGCAGCTGACGCGAGGGGATGTAGCGGTTCGAGAGCGCGGCGGCGGCCACCAGCGCACCGTCGGCGATGGCGACCTTGTGATGCGCCTCGTAGCGCTCCTTGAGCCCGCGGAGGATCGCGACGGTGTCTTCGACGTTGGGCTCGCCCACGTAGACCTGCTGGAAGCGACGTTCGAGCGCCGCATCCTTCTCGATGAACTCGCGGTACTCGTCGAGCGTGGTGGCGCCGATCAGGCGCAGCTCACCGCGCGCGAGCATGGGCTTGAGCATGTTGGATGCGGCGACGGAGCCTTCTCCGCCACCCGCGCCCATCAGCACATGCAGCTCGTCGATGAACGTGATCACGCGTCCGTCGGACTCGGTGATCTCCTTGAGCACGCTCTTCAGGCGCTCCTCGAACTGCCCGCGGTACATCGCACCGGCGACCAGCGCCGAGATGTCGAGCGAGACGAGCTCCTTGTTCTTCAGCGACTCGGCGACGTCGCCGGCGACGATGCGCTGGGCGAGGCCCTCGACGACGGCCGTCTTGCCGACGCCGGGCTCGCCGATGAGGACGGGGTTGTTCTTGGTGCGCCGGGTGAGCACCTGACTGACGCGACGGATCTCGCTGTCGCGTCCGATGACGGGGTCGAGCTTTCCCTGGCGGGCCCGCTCGGTGAGGTTGATGCCGAACTGCTCGAGGGCGCTCTGCGCCTCCTCCTGTCCCGGCTGTTGTGTGGCGTTCATGTGTCTCCTGAAATCTGTGCGCTCAAACTTGAGCTTGCTTGACTCAAGTTTAGCACCGCGACGTCGGCGCCGCTAGATCCGGAACAACAACGCCTCAGGCCACGGATGCCGCCGGCACGGCCGCGAGCGACGGCGCACCCGCGCCCGCGTCGGACACGTCGTCGTCGTGACACGCGAAGCGCGCGCGATAGGCGGTGGGGGTCACGCTCAGCACGCGGGCGAAGTTCTGACGCAGCACCGCCGCCGATCCGAAGCCGCACTCGTCGGCGATGCGGTCGAGGCCGAGGTCGGTCTGCTCCAGCAGGCGCTGCGCGTGCAGAACGCGCTGCCGCCCGACCCAGGCCGCGGGCGTCGCGCCCATGTCGGCCTTGAACCGCCGCGCGAACGTGCGCGGCGACATGTGCGCCTTGGTCGCCAGCTGCTCGACCGTCAGATCCAGCCGCAGGTTCTCCATCATCCAGTCGATGACCGGCGCCAGCGAGAGCGACGTGGCCTGCGGGATGGGGCGGGCGATGAACTGGGCCTGCCCGCCCTCGCGCTGGGGGGCGACGACCATGCGGCGAGCGATCGTGTTCGTCGCCTCCGCCCCCAGCTCCTGGCGCAGCAGGTGGAGGCAGGCGTCGAGACCGGCCGCGGTGCCGGCGCTCGTGATGACCTTGCCGTCCTGCACGTAGAGCACATCCGGGTCGATCTCGATCCCCGGGTACATGTCCGACATGCGCTGCGTGTACATCCAGTGGGTCGTGGCGCGGCGGCCGTCGAGCACACCGGAGGCCGCGAGGACGAACGAACCGCTGCACACGCTGAGCAGCCAGGCCCCGCGGTCGGCGGCGCGGCGCAGCAGCACCGCCAGCCGGTCGTCGATCTCTCCCCACCGCGCCCGGGGGATCGGGGTCACCACGACCAGGTCCGCGTCGTCGGCGAACGACAGGTCGTTGTCGACGTTGATCGAGAACCCGAGGTTCGACGGCACGACGCCCGGCTCGAGGGCGCACACCCGGAAGTCGAACGGCTCGATGCCGTCGTCGGACCGGTCGAGGCCGAAGGCCTCGCAGGCGAGTCCGAACTCGAAGGGCGTGAACCCGGGCTGCACGATGACGGCGACGGTCTTCATCCATTGCTCCGATCGGGGCTTGGCAGGAAACACGTGATGTGTGACCATCCTGCCACTCGTGGCGTCATCCCGCTACCCGTAGCTTTTCTGCCATGGTCGCATTTCTCATCATCGGCGCTCTCGCAGCGCTCAGCATCGTCGCCACGATCGTGGTCGTCGCCCGTGACGGGTATCGTCCCGTCCGCACCGACCACACCCGCATCCCAGCGCCCGAGCGCGCCGCCCGCACGGCCCCCACCCGCGGAGGATCAGCGAGCGGCGAGCGAGCGGACGGTGTCGAGCAGCGTGGTCGCGGACCGCGTCCACGCGAAGCGGGCGATGTGCTCCGACCCGGCCGCGATCACGCGGGCGCGCTCGGCGTCGTCGTCGAGGGTCCGGACGGCGGCGGCGAAGGCCGCGGGATTGTGCGGGTCGACGTAGAGCGCGCCGTTGCCCGCCACCTCGCGGAAGATCGGGAGATCGGTCACGACGGCGGGGACTCCGAGCTCGAGCGCCTCGGCGATCGGCAGGCCGTACCCCTCGTCGAGGCTGGTGGTCGCGAGCAGGGCGCGGTCGGCCAGCAGCGCCGCGTACTCCGCGTCGGTCACACCGTCGTGGAAGACCACATCCGCGCCGGCGGGGACGAGCGCCGCGAGCTCGGCTCGCCGGTCCGGTGAGATGCGGCTGAGCAGGTGCAGCGTGCGGCCGGGCAGATCGGCCATCGCACGCACCAGCGTGGCGACGTTCTTGTACGGCATGAACGAGCCCATGTAGACGATGTTGCGCACCGGGCCGTCGCTGACGACCGCCGTGTCGCCCAGGTACTCGGCGAGGCGCTGCGGCGCGTTCGGGATGACCACGACCGGACGCTTGGTGAGGCGTACGGCGGCGAACTGGCGGGCGCTGGTCTCGCTCACGGTGGCGACCGCATCCGCCGCATCGAGCGTGATGCGCTGGGGCACGTAGCTCAGGTGGAAGAGCCGCCAGCCCAGTCGCACCGGCGCGGGCAGGTCGCGCGGCGGGGTGCGGTGACGGTAGTAGATCGTGTCGTGCAGCGTGAGGATGAGGCGGAACCGGCGCCCCATCGACCCGATGGTCTGCATCGGGGAGAACACCACATCCGGCTCGAAGCGGTTCAGCAGGCGGGCCGTGAACGGCTCGCGCCACGAGGTCGGCGCGTGGATGGCGAGCGTCGACGCCCCCTCCGGCAGGAGCGGGATCTGCGCCGCATCGTGGATGAGGAACGTCACCTCGACACCGGCCTCCGGCGCGGCCGCGAACGTCGCCGCCGCGAGCTCGGCCGAGTACCGGCTGATGCCGTCGTGGAAGTCCGTGCGGATGTACCGGGCGTCGAAGAACAGCCGCACGGGTGCCGCCGCGCTCACGGCGTGACCGGCTGGCCCCGGTAGAGCTTCTCGAACGTGTCGAGCGTGCGGTCGATGTCGTGGATCTCGACTCCGGACAGCGAGCCCTGCTGCAGCGCGCTGTACTCCTCGGGCGACGCGGTGAGCACCCGCGTGAGCTTCTCGGCGAGGTCGTCGGCGTCCTGCGGCCGGAACAGCCAGCCGTTCTCGCCGTCGTGCACGAGGTGCGGCAGCGCGAGCGCGTCGGCGGCGACGACGGGAAGCCCCGACGCCATGGCCTCCATCGTGGCGATGGACTGCAGCTCGGCGATCGAGGGCATCGCGAAGACCGACGCGCGCGTGTACATCTTGCGCAGGTCGTCCTCCTCGACGCGGCCGTGGAAGGTCACCCGGTCACCGAGATTCAGCTGCTGCACGAGGGCGTCGAGCGACTTGCGCTGGTCGCCGCCGCCGACCACGTCGACCGTCACGTCGAGCGCCGGGTCGAGCTTGGTCACCGCGTGCAGCAGCGTGTCGATGTGCTTCTCGGTGGTCAGGCGGCCGACGAACAGGATGCGGTTCGCGTCGCGCTGACCGAGCGAGGGCGTGTACCCGGAGGCGTCGATGCCGCAGCTGATCGGGATGACGCCGTCGATGTCGATCGTCGTCTCGAGGAACTCGGCGGCACGGCGCGTGGGCGTCGTCACGGCGCGCGCCATGTGGAACGTGCGCGAGGCGTCGTCCCAGGCCAGCTTCAGGAACAGCTTGTCGAGCAGCGGCGGCAGCGTCGTGAAGTCGAGGATGTTCTCGGCCATGACGTGGTTCGTCGCGATCACCGGGATGCCGCGCTTGCGCGCTTCGCGGATGAGCCCGCGCCCGATCACGATGTGCGACTGGATGTGGACGACGTCCGGCTTGACGCTGTCGAGCACTCCGCGCGAGTAGTGCTTTGCGCGCCACGGCCACACGAACCGCAGCCAGTCGTGCGGGGGCCAGCGCACCGCGGGGATGCGGTGCACCGTCACGGGTACGCCCTCGATGATCTCGGTGGCCGGCGGGAACCGCCGGTAGCGCTGGGACGGTGCCATGACGTGCACGTCGTGGCCGCGCGCCGACAGGCCTGCGGCCAGGCGCTCGGCGAAGCGTGCGGCACCGTTGACGTCGGGGGCGAAGGTGTCGCATCCGATCACGATCGTCAACGGACGCTCGGCGCTCTCCGACGGGGGGAGGTCGGGGATCGAGGGGGAAGTCACGGGGTGGTGGCTGCCTAACTCTGAAGTCTCGTGCGCGGGGTCTGCGCAGGGTTCCCCACTGTACCCGAGCACCCCGCAGCGCTCTCGGAGGCGCCCCGGCCTACCCTGGGCTCATGCACCGATTGCAGGCAGACGCCGATCCGGCCCTCTGGGTCGCCGCCACCGGTTCGCTCGGACTCCGCGGACGCCGACACCGCAAGCGCGCGATCGGGATGCTGCTCGCCCAGGCGAACGGCGCGGCCGGCGCGACGCCGCGACCGGGCAGCGGGGTCGCCGCGTGGCTCATGAGCCAGGCCGCTCCCCTGCTGCTGCGTCGGGCGGACGGCCGCGTTCTGGCGTGGATGTGGAAGGCCGATCCGGAGCTCGTCGTGCTGCTCGCGCAGGTGCAGGAGGCCACGCCCCAGTTGCGCACCGCCCGCGCGATGATGCCCATGGAGTACGACGACACCGAGGACTTCCGCACCCCCTACCTGGGCACCGGCGAGAAGCTGCTCGTCGACCTGCCGCCGACGCCGCAGACGCCGCCGTTCGCGACCTACACCTGGGACACGGGAACGCACTTCGTGACCCTCAACGCCGTGTTCGGCGACCGGGAACGCGTGGGCACGGTCCTCGCGGCGGTCGACGACGTGGCCCGCACCTTGCGCCTGGCCGACGACATCCCGCTGGACGAGGCGGGACCCGTGCTGCGCATCGACCCGACCGGCCCCGCCGGCCGATGATGGCCGAGCATCCGCCGACGCGCCGCGTCGAGATCACCCTGCACAAGCCCTGGTACGCGCTGTGGGCAGGCGTCCGCCCCACACTGGTCGTGGCCGGACGCGGCCAGCCGGCGCAGTGGGGGCTCGGCACCTGGCAGCTGCCGGCCGACGTCCCCGTCACGGTGGGCGTCTACCTGTTCAACCGCCTGTGGCGCTTCGGCCGGGCGGAGATCACCCTCGACCCGGCCGAACCGCCCGCCCTCCGCTACCGGGCGCCGGTGCTCGCCGTGCTGCCCGGCCGCCTCGGAGGCGCGCCGGGCACCCGCTCACCGCGCTGAGGTCGACCCGTCGCCGTCGGCGGCGGGAGGAGCGTCGAGCGCCGGTCCGCCCGGTGCCGCCGGGCCGCCCGGGGCCACGGGCGCGCCGGGGGCCACCGGACCCCCGGGCAGCACGCCGCCACCGGCTGCCTCGGCCGCCGCCGCGTCGTCGGGCTGCGCGGGCGACTCGACGATCGCGGCGCCCTCGTTCGCCGCCTGCTCGAACTGCGAGCGGTACAGGCGCCAGTACGCGCCCTCGGCGGCGATGAGCTCGTCGTGCGTGCCCTGCTCGACGATGTCGCCGTGCTCCATCACGAGGATCAGGTCGGCGTCACGGATGGTCGAGAGGCGGTGCGCGATCACGAACGACGTGCGTCCCTCGCGGAGCGCCGCCATCGCGTGCTGCAGCAGCAGCTCGGTGCGGGTGTCGACCGCGCTGGTGGCCTCGTCGAGGATCAGCACCGCGGGTCGGGCCACGAAGGCGCGGGCGATCGTGATCAGCTGCTTCTCTCCGGCCGAGACGTTGGACGCATCCTCGTCGAGGACGGTGTCGTAACCGTCGGGCAGCGTCTGCACGAACGGGTCGACGCGGGTGGCGACCGCCGCGGCGATCACCTCGTCGTCCGTCGCCGTCGCGCGCCCGTACCGGATGTTCTCGAGGATGCTGCCGGCGAAGAGCCACGGATCCTGCAGCACCATGCCGGTGCGGGAGCGCACGTCGTTGCGGGTGAGCTCGCCGATGTCCTGCCCGTCGAGGAGGATCCGCCCGCCGTCGAGCTCGTAGAAACGCATGATCAGGTTGACCAGGGTGGTCTTGCCGGCACCGGTCGGACCGACGATCGCCACCGTCTGGCCGGGCTCCACGCGGAACGAGAGGTCGGTGATGAGGGGCTTGTCGGGCGCGTACGCGAAGGCGACGTGCTCGAACTCGATGACGCCGGCGCCGTGCGCGGGGGCGGGGGCGTCCTCGTCGTCGGGCTCCTGCTCCTCGGCGTCGAGCAGCTCGAACACCCGCTCGGCCGAGGCCGTGCCGGACTGGATGACCGCGGCCATGCCGCCGAGCTCCGACAGCGGCTGCGTGAACTGCTGCGAGTACTGGATGAACGCCTGCACGTCGCCGAGCCGCAGCTGGCCGCCGGCGACCATGAGCGCCCCGAGCACCGCGATGCCGACGTACGTCAGGTTTCCGATGAACATCATGCCCGGCATGATGATGCCCGAGAGGAACTGGGCCCGGAAGCTGGCCTGGAACAGCTCTTCGTTCTCGATCTGGAACTTCTCGCGGGCGTCCGCCTCGCGGCCGTAGACCTTGACGAGGGCGTGGCCCGAAAACGACTCCTCGACACGGGCGTTGAGGCGCCCGACCTTGCGCCACTGCGTCGCGAACGACTTCTGCGAGCGCGGTCCGATGACGCCGAAGATGACGGCCATCAGCGGCAGCGAGATGAGCGCGACGAGCGCCAGCTGCCAGGAGATCGAGAACATCATCACGAGCACGCCGACGACCGTGAGCACCGACGTGACCACCGTCGACAGCGATTGCTGCATCGTCTGGGTGATGTTGTCGATGTCGTTGGTCACGCGGGAGATGAGCTCCCCGCGCTGCACCCGGTCGAAGTACGCCAGCGGCAGGCGGTTGATCTTGGCCTCGACCGACTCCCGGAGCCGCCACATCGTGCGCACCATGATGATGTTGATCATGAAGCCCTGGAACCAGGTGAGCACGGCGGAGCCGATGTAGATCGCGAGGGCTGCCATCGTGACGACGCGCAGCCGCTCGAAGTCGACGCCCGCGCCGACGGCGAAGTCGGGCATGGCGCTGACGATGTTGGCGATGTCGTTCTGACCGGCCGCTTGCAGCGCCGCGATGACGTCGGCCTGCGAGGTGCCGACCGGGAACTGCCCGCCGAGCCCCGCGGAGACGGCGCCCTCGAAGATGACGTTCGTCGCGTCGCCGAGCACGCGGGGGGCGATGACCGCGAGCAGGACGCCCGCGGCGCCGGCCAGCGAGACCAGGACGAAGGCCAGCGCGTGCGGGCGGAGCAGCCCGATCAGGCGGGCGAAGGACCGCCCGAAGTTGGCGGCCTTGCCCGGCGCGACCGAATCCCAGTCGCCCGACGACTGCCGGGCCTGCTCGGCCAGCTCGAGTTCGAGACGTTCTTCCTCGGTGAGGGTGTCCGGCGTGCTCATGCGTCCACTCCCAGCTGCGATTCGACGATCTCGCGGTACGTGTCGTTGCTGGCCAGCAGCTGCTCGTGCGTGCCGACGCCCACCATCCGCCCGCCGTCGAGGACGACGATCCGGTCGGCGCCGGTGACCGACGAGATGCGCTGCGCGACCACGATCTTCGTGGTGTCGGGCAGCTCCCGCCAGAGCGCGCTGCGCAATCGGGCGTCGGTGCGCAGATCGAGCGCGGAGAAGGAGTCGTCGAAGACGAACACGTCGGGCCGGTGCACGATCGCACGCGCGATCGCCAGGCGCTGACGCTGGCCACCCGACACGTTCGTGCCGCCCTGCGCGATGCGGGCCTCGAGGCCGCCGGTCATCTCGGAAACGAAGTCGCGCGCCTGCGCGATCTCGAGCGCCGCCCAGAGCTCGTCGTCGGTCGCGTCCTCGCGTCCGAACCGGAGGTTGGAGGCGACGGTGCCGGTGAACAGGAACGGTCGCTGCGGCACGAGCCCGATGCTCTGCCAGAGGCGGTCGAGGTCGGCCTCGCGCACGTCGACACCGCCGACGCTCACCGCTCCGGCGGTCGCATCGAACAGGCGCGGGATGAGCGAGACGAGCGTCGTCTTGCCCGAGCCGGTCGACCCGACGATCGCGACGGTCTCGCCGGGCTCGGCGCGGAAGGTGATGCCCTGCAGCACCGGCGACTGCGCGCCCGGGTAGCTGAACGCGACATCCTCGAACGCGATGCTGCCCGGCGCCGGCTGGACGGTGACCGGCGCCGTGGGACGCACGAGCCCGCCGTCGGCGGCGAGGACCTCGCCGATGCGCTCGGCCGAGACCGCGGCGCGCGGGATCATGATCGTCATGAAGCTGGCCATCAGGACCCCCATGAGGATCTGACCGACGTACTGCATGAACGCGAAGAGCGTGCCGATCTCGACGTTGCCCTGGTCGACCTGGATGCCGCCGAACCAGATGACGCCCACGACGGTGACGTTCAGCACGAGCATGGCCAGGGGGAACAGCAGGACGAAGAGCGAGCCGACCTTGCGGCCGATCACCATGATGTCGGTGTTGGCGACGCGGAACCGGCTCTCCTCGATGTCCTCGCGCACGAACGCGCGGACGACGCGGACGCCGGTCAGCTGTTCGCGCATGACGCGGTTGACGGCGTCGAGCTTGGACTGGAACTGCCGGAACAGCGGCACCATCCGGGCGATGATGAGGCCGGCGACCAGCAGGAGCGCGGGCACGGCGACGGCGATCAGCCAGCTGAGCCCGAGGTCCTGCTGCACCGCCATCACGATGCCGCCGATCGCGAGCAGCGGCGCGGTCACGAGCATCGTGGCGCCCATCATCGCGAGCATCTGCACCTGCTGCACGTCGTTCGTGTTGCGGGTGATGAGCGACCCGGGGCCGAACTGCGACACCTCGCGCTCGGAGAATCCGCTCACCTTCTCGAAGACGTCGCGGCGGATGTCGCGGCCGGCGGCCATGGCCGCGCGTGCCGCGAAGAACGTGGCGATGATCGACGCGGTGATCTGACCGAGCGAGATCGCCAGCATGAGCGTCCCGGTCGACCAGATGAACGCGGTGTCGCCCTGGGCGACGCCCTTGTCGATGATGTCGGCGTTCAGCCGAGGCAAGTACAGCGACGCCATCGCCGAGGCGAACTGGAACACGAGAAGTCCCAGCAGCAGCCAGCGGTACGGCGCCAGGTAGCGGACGAGCAGCTTTCCGAGCACGGCGGTCCCCGATCGATGTCGGCGCGCCCGGCCGCGCGCCGCGAATCAGACTAGGCCTCCCTTCCGACACGCGCATCCACCCGTGGGCGGAGCCTGCCGCGCCGCTCAGGCGGGAGGGGTGGCGTCCGGAGCCGCGCCGCGTGCGCGCAGCTCGGCTTCGAGGTGATGGATGTCGCCTCGCGTCGCGGCGAGCTGATCGGGGTTGTCGCGGGTGACGCGCTCCATGACCCACGAGGAGAAGGTCGCGACGATGAGGCCCACCAGCACGACGCCCCCCATCATGAGGCCGACGGCGACGATGCGCCCGGGCACGGTGACCGGCGTGTAGTCGCCGTAGCCGACGGTCGTCACCGTGCAGAAGGCCCACCACACCGCGTCCCCGAAGCCCGTGATCGTGGCGCCGGGGGCGTCGCGCTCGAATCCCAGCACGGTGACCGAGGCGGTCCAGATGAGCAGCAACGCCGCGCCGATGCCGTAGATCAGCATCCGACTGCGCAGCGAGCTCGCCGCCGTCCGGGTGAACGAGGCGATGCGCGTGAACGCACCGAGCAGCCGCACAGGGCGCAGCACCGGCAGGAGCGCGACCGCCAGGTCGAACAGGTGGGTGCGGAACCACCGTGCGCGCGGCTTCGACATGGCCAGCCGCACCAGGTAGTCGGCGATGAACATGGCCCAGGTGAGGGCGATGATCGACCTGGTCAGGATCGCCCAGTCACCGCGCACGTCGCCCACGACGTGGATGGTCTGGGTCACGATGAACACGAGGGCCGCGACCGTGAGCGGCCAGTAGGTCGCGCTCTCCCAGCGCCGCGTCGCCGCCGTCTCGCCCCGCGGGTCGCCCTCCGTGTGCGTCTTCGCCCTGCTCATCCCAGCACTCTAGGGCCCCCGCCCTTCGCCGACACGGCCCGTCGCGCGCATGCGCGCGACGGGGCGGGCGGGGGTGCTCCGGCAGCCTCCGCCGCGCGCCCCGCG
>NZ_JBFBHG010000043.1:0-14427 GCF_040685095.1 Microbacterium sp. NPDC089189 | reverse complement strand
CCTCCCCACTCGCTTGGTTGGCAATCGGGATCACATTAGGCGATCTTCCATTCGGCCGCCTCGCCGGCTTCCGCGCCGCGATGGGCGACGCGTTCGACGAAGACCTCGTCGAGCCCGTGCCGCTCTACGCCTTCGCGGACGGCGCCGCGGGCATGGAGCGTCTTCTCGAGCGCGCTCCCGACATCGACGGGGTGTTCGCCGCCTCGGATGCCGTCGCCGCCGGCGCCATGCAGACGCTGCAGGCAGCGGGCCGGAGCATCCCCGGCGACGTCGGCGTCGTCGGCTTCGACGACAGCTCGTGGGCGCGGCGCACCTCACCGAACCTGTCGAGCATCCACCAGCCCGCCGAGGGTCTCGGCATCGCCGCGGCGAAGGCCGTGCTCGCCCAGCTGGAGGGCGACCAGAGCGTGCGCACCGGCATCCTGCTCGACGCCCCGGTCGTCTGGCGCGACTCCGCCTGACGCGGCGCGCTCGGCCACGCGGGTGTGCCCGCCGCATCCCGCGCGACCCGCCTCATCTCATCCGAGGACATTCGGCCGAGACGAGGATGTTTACGGGTGGAACGTCCTCGTCTCGGCCGATCGTCCTCATCTCGCGAGGATCACACGGACCACCCCGCGCGACGTACCGAGCGGACCGATCAGGATGCGGCGCGGCGGGCTTCCCATCCGGTGCGCACCATGTCGTCGACCGAGTAGCGGTTGGCCCACTCCAGGTCGCGGGCGGCGAGCTCTCCGGTCGCCACGATCCGGTCGGGATCGCCGGCGCGGCGCGGGCCGATCGCCGGTGTGACGTCGATGCCGGTGACCCGGGCCATCGCGTCCATGATCTCGCGCACCGACAGGCCGTTCTGCGACCCCAGGTTGTAGGCGGGCTCGACCGGCTCGCCCGCGGCCAGGCGGCGGGCGGCCACCGCGTGGGCGGCGGCGATGTCGGCCACGTGCACGTAGTCGCGCACGTTGGTGCCGTCGGGGGTGGCGTAGTCGTCGCCGTTGATCTGCGGCGTCTCGCCCGCGAGGAGCTTCTCGAAGACGATCGGGAACAGGTTGTGGGGGCTGGTGTCGTAGATCACCGGGTCGCCCGAGCCGACGACGTTGAAGTAGCGCAGCGACGTGTGGCGCAGCGGCTTCTCCTCGTCGGCGGTGGCGATGCCCTGGTCGCGCAGCAGCCACTCGCCGATCAGCTTGGACTCGCCGTACGGCGACGCGGGCCGCTTGGGCAGATCCTCGGTCACGAGCTCGACGTCGGGCGTGCCGTAGACGGCCGCGCTCGAGGAGAACACGATCTTGTCGACGCCGGCCGCCTCCATCGCGGCGAGCACGACGCGCGTCCCCTCGACGTTCTGCTCGTACGTGTGCAGCGGCCGGCGCACCGAGACGCCGGCGTACTTGAAGCCGGCGACGTGGATGACGCCCTCGACCGCGTACTCGCGCAGCGTCTGCTCGACGAGGTCGCGATTCAGGATGGAGCCGCGCACGAACGGCACGCCGTCGGGCACGAAGCCCTCGTGCCCGCTCGAGAGGTCGTCCAGGACGACGGGCGACAGGCCCGCATCCGCGAGGGCGCGCACCACGTGCGCTCCGATGTACCCGGCACCACCGGTCACTAGCCAGCTCATGTCATCCATCCTGCCCGATCGGGGCGATCACTCTTCGCGGTGGCCGAGGTCGGGGGCGGCGACGAAGCGCGCGACCGGCTCCACGACCTGCTCCAGCTCGATCACGACGATCTCGTTCGCCCCCGCGCGGGTGGCGGGCGCCGGCACGTACAGCGTCCGCTGCGGACCGCTGCGCCAGTAGCGGCCCAGGAAGAAGCCGTTGACGAAGGCGTAGCCCTTGCCCCATCCGTCGGTGTCGAGGAACAGGTCGGCGGGCTCGGCCAGGTCGAAGCCCCCGTGCAGGCCGGTGCGGCCGGTGGCGGATGCCGCCGGCGCGGACGGGATGCCCGCCGCGATCGCGGGGACGTCGACCGCGGTGGCGCTCCAGCCGCCGAGCGGCTCGCCGCCGAGCGTGGCGGGGCCGACCAGGCCCTTGGTCTCGCCCAGGCGCACGTCGTAGTTCACGCGTCCCTGGTCCTCGACCAGGATGCTGAGCGTCGCGCCCCGGGGGATGGTGAGGGCGCGCTCGTGCAGCGCCCGCTGCAGGCGCCCGACGGGCACGCCGTCGACCGCGACCCAGGCGTAGTCGCGCACCTCGTGGAACGCGAGGACAGCCGTATCCGCCGCCTCGAACGCCGCCGCGGGGAGGTCGACGTCGTACCGCACGAGCGGTCCGAGCTGCGCCAGATCCTCGAAGCTGGGGGGCTCCTCGGCCGAGGCGGCGTCCGCGGCGGGCGTCAGCCAGTCGCCGGTCGCGGTGAGCGGCACCGAGATCTCGGGCGCGTCCGGGCGGGCGGCGGGCACATCGTGCGGCACGGTCGTGTACTTGGCGATGACCTCGCGGAACGCGTGGAACTTGTCGGTGGGATGCCCCGACTCGTCGAGCGGCGCGTCGTAGTCGTAGGAGGTCACGATGGGCGCGTACCGGCCCTTGTCGTTGGCGCCGTTCGTCGTGCCGAAGTTCGTGCCGCCGTGCAGCATGTAGATGTTCACCGAGGCGCCCGCGGCGAGCAGCGCGTCGAGCTCGGCGGCGGATGCGGCCGCATCCGTCGTGTGGTGCATGCCGCCCCACCAGTCGAACCAGCCGTCCCAGAACTCGGAGCACATGAGCGGCCCGGTGGGCTGGAAGGTGCGGAGCGTCTCGAGTCGTTCCGAGGCGCGCGAGCCGAATGATCCGGTGAGGTGCAGATCCGGCAGGCTGCCGTTCTCGAGCATGCGGGGCTCGGGCTGGTCGACGGTCGTCAACGGCACCGTGATGCCCGACGCGCGGGTGAGCTCCGTGAGCGTGCGCAGGTACTCCTTGTCGGAGCCGTAGGCGCCGTACTCGTTCTCGATCTGCACGAGCACGACGTTGCCGCCGCGGTCGATCTGACGCGGAGCGACGATCTCGTACACGCGGCGCAGGTACTCGCTCACCGCCTCGACGTACTGCGGCTCGGAGCGGCGCAGGCCGATGCCCGGCGTGCTCGTCAGCCACACCGGCAGACCGCCGTTGTGCCACTCGGCGCAGATGTAGGGGCCGGGGCGCACGATCGCGTGCATGCCCTCGGCGGCGACCAGGTCGAGGAACCGGCCGAGGTCGTTCCAGCCCGTCGCGTCCCACTCGCCGCGCACCGGCTCGTGCGCGTTCCACGCCACGTACGTCTCGATCGTGTTGAGTCCCATGAGCCGAGCCTTGTGGATGCGGTCGGCCCAGTGATCCGGGTGGATGCGGAAGTAGTGCAGGGCGCCGGCGAGGACGCGGTGCGGCCGACCGTCCAGCAGGAAGTCGGTGTCGCCGATGGTGAAGGTGCTCACGGTGTCTTTCGATTCGTTCAGCGGGCGATGCGTGCCGTCAGGCGCGCCCAGGACAGCGGGGGAAGGGTGAAGCGCAGGGAGGTGCCGTCGGCATCCACGGGGAGGGAGACGGGGGCGACGGGCTGAGCGTCGGCGCCGTTGACCGTGTGACGGTCGCCGTCCTCGGGGATCGTCAGCACGAGCGCCTCGACGCCCGTCGCCGGGACGCCGAGGTCGAGCTCGACCGGGGTCGCGGCGTCGAGCCCGCGGTGCGCGACGAACAGCGACAGCTCGTCGCCGTCGATCGTGGCGACCGCATCCACGGCGTCGACGGCGCCGTAGCGCGCGGTGTCGATCGTGCCGGCGGTGATCTGCGGCACGACGACGCGTCCGGTCGCCCGTGCGGCGGTGAGCTGGAACGGGAAGAAGGTGGTCTGGCGCCAAGCCGGCCCGCCCGGTTCGGTGCGGATCGGGGCGATGACGTTGACGAGCTGCGCGAGGTTGGCCATCGAGACGCGGTCGGCGCGGCGCAGCAGGGTGATGAGGAGAGAGCCCGCCACGACCGCGTCGGTGACGGTGTAGTCGTCCTCGATGAGGCGCGGGGCCACCGGCCAGTCGCCGGTGAAGACGCGGGGCTTGTCGACCTCGTTCCAGCGGGTCTGGTTCCACACGTTCCACTCGTCGACGCTGATGCCGATGGGGGTGTCGATGCCGTGCTCGGCGCGCACCTCGTCGATGATGCCGGCGACCTCGGTGAGGTAGCGGTCCAGACCCACGCCCGAGGCGAGGAAGCTGGCGGGATCGCCGGGGGTCTCCTCGTAGTAGGCGTGCACCGAGATGTGGTCGACGAGTCCCGCGGTGTGACGCAGGACGGTGCGCTCCCACTCGCCGAACGTCGGCATTTCGTGGTTGGAGCTGCCCGCAGCGACGAGCTCGATGTCGGGATCGATGAAGCGCATGAGGCGCGCGGATTCCGCGGCGAGGCGGCCGTACTCGTCGGCCGTCTTATGACCGATCTGCCAGGGGCCGTCCATCTCGTTGCCGAGACACCAGAGCCGGATGCCGAAGGGCTCGTCGCGACCGTTCGCACGGCGCTGGTCGCTCAGGGCGGTGCCGCCCGGGTGGTTGGCGTACTCGAGCAGGTCGGCGGCCTCGGCCACACCCCGGGTGCCGAGGTTGACGGCCTCCATGAGCTCGAGCCCGGCGCGCTCGGCCCAGTCGGCGAACTCGTGGAGGCCCACCTGGTTGGTCTCGGTGCTGTGCCAGGCGGCATCCAGACGCACGGGGCGCTGGTCGCGCGGACCCACGCCGTCCTCCCACCGGTACCCCGAGACGAAGTTGCCGCCGGGGTAGCGGACGACCGTCGCGCCGAGCTCGCGGACGAGGTCGAGCACGTCGCCGCGGAATCCGTCGGCGTCGGCCGTCGGGTGACCGGGTTCGGAGATGCCGTCGTACACGCAGCGGCCCATGTGCTCGGCGAACGTGCCGAACAGGCGGCGCGGCACGTCGGGTCCGGCGGCGGTCGTGTCGAGCACGATGCGGGTGGGGGAGGTCATGATCGCTTTCCGGGGAGAGGCGGACGTGCCGAGGGGCGGGCCGGATCGAAGCTCGATGCGACCCGCCCCTCGGAGGACGTCACTTGTTGACGGTGAAGCCCTGGTCGTTGCCGTACTGCACGAGCTGCTCCTGCCAGGTGGCAAGGCCCTCGTTCAGGTCGGTCTTGTTCGCGTAGGACTGTCCGACGGTGTCGCCGAAGATGCTGTTCGCGTAGACCTGGAAGGGCAGGTACTGCCAGCCTTCCTGGACGTCCTTCGCGGCCTGCACGAGGACCTCGTTGATCTTCTGGCCGCCGAAGTACTCGGACTCGGCGTTCAGGAACTCGTCCGACTCGAGCTGCGCGGTCGTGGACGGGAAGCCGCCCGACTCGGCGAAGATCGTGATGCTCTCGTCGTCGTTGTTCAGCCACTTCAGGAACGCTGCCGCGAGGGCCGGGTTCTGGCTCTGCTTGGTCACGGCCTGGCCGCCGCCGCCGTTCTCGGCCGACACCGGGGTGCCGTCGTAGGTCGGCATCGGGGCGACGCGCCAGTCACCCGAGGCATCCGGGACGGACGACTCGAGGTTGCCGGGCATCCAGGCGCCGATCACGAGCGTCGCGATCGAGCCGTCGCCGAGACCCTTGAACCACTCGTCGCTCCAGCTGGAGGCGTCCGAGAGCAGGTCGCCCTCGACGAGCTGGTTCCAGGTGTCGGCCCACTTCTGCGAGCCCTCGTCGGCGAGGTCGATCGTGACGTCGGTGCCGTCGGCCTGGAACGGCTGACCGCCCGCCTGCCAGATCATGCTGGTGGCGAAGCCGGCGTCACCGGTGTCGTTGGTGATCTTCTTCGTGGGGTCGGCGGCGGTGAGCTGCTGAGCCGTCGCGATGTACTCGTCCCACGTGGTCGGAACCGTGAGGCCGTACTGGTCGAAGACCGACTTGTTGTAGAACAGCGCCATGGGGCCCGAGTCCTGCGGCAGGCCGTAGATCTTGCCGTCGAAGTCGACCGAGTTCCAGGTGGATGCGGTGTAGTCGCCCTCGAGGTCGCCGAAGCCGTAGGGGGCCAGGTCCAGCAGGCCCTCGGTCAGCGCGAACTGCGGGAAGGCGTAGTACTCGATCTGCACGACGTCGGGGGCGCCCGAGCCGGCCTTGATCGCGTTCTGGAGCTTGGTGTACTCCTCGGTGTTGGTGCCGGCGTTGACGACGTTCACCTTGACGTTGGGGTACTTGGCCTCGAACGCCGCGGCCTGGTCCTCGGCGGACGGCGTCCACGACCAGTACGTGATCTCGCCACCGGCCTCGAGGGCCGCCTCGAGGTCGTCGGCGGTGCCGGAGCCTGCGGCGGTGCCGCCGGACGAGCAGGCGGCCAGAGCGATGCCGCCGATGGCCGTCATGGCCACGACGGACGCGACGCGACGCAGCGTCGAACCCTTGCGCATGAGTGTCATGGGTTTTTCCTTCACTTCGTTGTTGTGGATCCGGGGCAGGACGCTCCGGGGTGCTGAGGGAGAGTGCGGGTCATCAGGCAGTGCCCCTCGTCACTGCTTGACGCTTCCGGCGCTGAGTCCCGACTGCCAGAACCGCTGCAGCATGAGGAACGCGACGACGATGGGGATGATCGACAGGAGCGAACCCGTGATCACCAGGTTGTAGATGGGCTGCGCGGCGGCACCGGTGGCCTGCGCGTTCCATTGGTTCAGTCCGACCGTGAGCGGGTACCAGGCGGGGTCGCTCAGCATGATCAGGGGCAGGAAGTAGTTGTTCCAGGTGGCGACCACCGCGAACAGCAGCACCGTGACGATGCCCGGGGTCAGCAGCTTCGCCGAGATGGTGAAGAACGTGCGCATCTCGCTCGCCCCATCCATCCGCGCCGCCTCGAGGAGCTCCGTCGGCACGGCGTCGCTGGCGAACACCCACATCAGGTACAGCCCGAAGGGGCTGATGAGCGACGGGATGATGATCGCCCAGGGGGTGTTGGTGAGCCCCAGCTGGCTGAACATCAGGAACGTCGGCACGGCCAGGGCGGTGCCGGGCACGGCCACCGCGCCGATGATCACGGCGAAGACGGCCTTCCGGCCACGGAAGTTGTACTTGGCCAGACCGTAACCGGCCATGGTGGCGAGGATCGTCGCGCCACCGGCGCCGACCACCACGTACAGCAGCGTGTTGCCCAGCCACCGCAGGAAGATCCCGTCGCGGTAGGTGAACGTCTCGACGATGTTGTCCCACAGGTTGAAGCTGCCGCCGAACCAGAGGCCGAAGGTCGAGAACAGATCGCCCTGCGTCTTGGTGGCGTTGATGAGCAGCCAGAAGAGGGGCAGCAGCGTGTAGAGGATGAACAGGCTCATCACGATGGTGAGCACGAGGGACTTACGCCGTGCGAACGGCGTCTTCCTGGCGAGGGCGGGGGCGGTCATCGCATCTCCTGACGGGATCCGCGCAGCTGAACGACGTAGGCGATGACCGCGGTGATGACACCCATGATGATCGCGACGGTGGCGGCGTAGTTGTACTGCTGACCGGCGAACGACAGGTTGTACGCGTACATGTTCGGCGTGAAGAACGTCGTGATCGTGTTGGGGGCCAGCGGCTTGAGGATGTTGGGCTCGTTGAACAGCTGGAAGCTGCCGATGATCGAGAAGATCGTCGCGATGACGATCGAGCCGCGCAGGGCGGGGATCTTGATCGAGAAGATGGTGCGCCACGCGCCGGCGCCGTCGAGGGATGCGGCCTCGTACAGCTCTCCGGGGATGGTCTTGAGCGACGAGTAGAAGATCAGCATGTTGTAGCCGACGAACTGCCACGTGACGATGTTGCCGATCGAGACCATCATCCACTGCGGAACGAAGGGCTTGAGGACCTCGCTGCCGAGCAGGTCGTTGATGTTGCCCGCGAGGCCGAACTGGTCGCCGTAGATGTAGCCCCACATGAGGACCGCGACGACGGCCGGGACGGCGTAGGGCAGGAAGATGATGATGCGGTAGAAGCCCGCGGCGCGCAGCCGCGCGCTGTCGATCGCGAGCGCTGCGGCCAGGGCCAGCACGAGCATGATCGGCACCTGGATGATCAGGAACAGCAGCACGCGCAGGAAGCCGTCCCAGAGCTTGGGGTCGGCGAAGGCCGTGAGGTAGTTCTCGAAGCCCACGAACGCGTTGCCGCCCACGATCTGCTCGCGGAAGAAGCTGAGGTACAGGGCGTACGCGAGAGGGGCCAGGAACACGAGTGCGAACACGATCGCGAACGGCGCGACGAACAGCCAGCCGCGTTGTTCGACGCTGATCAGCCGCTTCCGTCGGGGGTTCACGGCGCGGGGTGGTGCCGTTGTGGTCGTCATCGTCCAATGCCTCTTCTGTGAATGCAGACGCGGTCGCCGGGGAACGAGCGCGAAATGTTGACGTAAACATAACTCGGTCGCGCTAGCATGTCAACGTCAACATCGAGGAGGATCCGGACATGGGCGAAGACGCGTCATCGACACCGGTCGACACCCGCGCGCGCCGTCGGGAGGTCTCGATGGCCGACGTCGCAGCAGCGGCGGGAGTCTCGGGCCAGACCGTGTCGCGCGTGGCGAACGGCCGCTCCAACGTCGACCCCGAGACGCGCGAGCGCGTGCGGGCGGCCATGAACTCGCTGGGGTACCGGCCCAACAGCGCCGCGCGGGCGCTGCGGTCGGGGCGCTTCCACAGCATCGGCGTGATCATGTTCTCGCTGTCGAGCTACGGCAACACCCGCACGCTGGATGCGGTCGCCTCCGTGGCCGCCGACGCCGGGTACTCGCTGACCCTCATCACGGTCGAATCCGCTACGCAGTCCGACGTCTCGGGCGCGTTCGTGCGCCTCGCGGAACACGCCGTCGACGGCGTCGTCATCCTCATCGAGACCCACCGGCTGGGAGAGACCGAGCTCGCGCTGCCGAGCGGCCTGCCGGTCGTGGTCGTCGACTCGAACGCCGAGTACGCCTACCCCGTGGTCGACAACGACCAGGCCCTCGGTGCGCGGCTCGCCACCGAGCACCTGCTCGATCTCGGGCACGAGAGCGTCGTGCACATCTCCGGTCCGCTCGAGTCGTACGCGGCCGAGCGCCGCCGCACCGCCTGGCGCGAGACGCTCGAGGCCCGCGGCGCGCGCGTGCCCGAGGTCCTCGTCGGCGACTGGACGGCCGATTCGGGCTACGAGCTCGGACGCGGCATCGCCGAGCGCGCCGACGTCACCGCGGTCTTCGTCTCGAACGACCAGATGGCCCTTGGCCTCATCCGCGCGCTGCACGAGGCCGGCCGCGCCGTGCCCGGCGACGTGAGCGTCGTCGGCTTCGACGACACCGCCGACTCGTCGAACTACTGGCCGCCCCTCACGACCGTCCGCCAGCACTTCGACTGGGTCGGCGAAGCCGCCATCCGTGCGCTCCTGGCCGAGATCGACGGCGACGGCCCCCACACCGAGCGCCTCCTCGTGCCCACCGAGCTCGTCGTCCGCGAGAGCTCCGGCCCCCGCGCATAGCGCTCCCGCCCCTGGGGTGTGGGGCCGGCGCGGCGGTGGCCTGTGCTGCTGGTTGTGGCCCTGCGCCGTTCACAACGGCGGATGGGGCGGGCGACACGCCGGGCGTGCGGCATCCGGTGTCGGGGTGTCGTGGGCTGGGCCCGCCGTTGTGTCGGGTGGGTGGGTTCGCAGGCTTGACGGTTCCGCAGGCCGGGGCGGGCAGGGCGGTGAGTTCCGCGTCGGTGCCGCCGGTAGGGCCGTGCCCGGGGTCGGCTCGCCGGCAGTGCACAACGGCGGATGGGACGGCCGACACGCCGGGCCTGCGGCATCCGGTGTCGGGGTGTCGTGGGCTGGGCCCGCCGTTGTGCGCCCGTACCCCGCCGCGGTGCGTGCCTCCGGCAGTGGCGGCGGCCCCGGTCGGTCGGGCGAGTGGGCGATGGGCTGTGCTGCCGATTGTGGCCCTGCGTCGCGCACAACGGCGGATGGGGCGGGCGACACGCCGGGCGTGCGGCATTCGGTGTCGGGGTGTCGTGGGCTGGGCCCGCCGTTGTGCGCCCGTACCCCGCCGCCTGCTCGCCCGCCCGCCGTACCCCGCCGCGCCCGCACCCGCGCCCGCCCGCCCCCGAGCACCCGCCCCAGCCCGACGCCCCGTGACATGGAACCTTGTGCGGACGCTATGGGTTCCCCTAGGCTCCGGTGTTGACGTCAACATGTTGACGTCAACATGAATCACACATCCCCCAGGGCCGCATCGCCGCGGCCGGAAGGAACGACGATGAAGTCCCTCCGACTCCTGTCGCTGCTGTGCGTCGGCACTCTCAGTGCCGGTGCGCTGGTCGCGGGAGCGGCAACGACTGCCCCCGCAGCGCATGCCGCATCCACCGTCCGCATCACCCCCAATCCCACGTACGCCGCCGACCCCTTCGAGGGATGGGGCACGAGCCTCGTGTGGTTCGCCAACGCCACCGGCGGCTACCCCGACGACGTGCGCCAGGCGCTCTTCGACGCCGTCTTCGGCGAGGAGGGTCTGAACCTCAACATCGCGCGCTACAACATCGGCGGCGGCAACGCCACGGATGTGCCGGACTACCTGCGCCCCGGCGGCGCCGTGCCCGGCTGGTGGAACGCCGAGCTCGACGCGTCCGACGCGCAGGGCGACATCACGGCCACCTACGCCGACCGCGACCGGTACGCCGCGGCCTGGGATCCCGAGGACCCGGCCTCGTACGACTTCGACGCGGATGCGGACCAGCGCTGGTGGCTCGACGCCCTGGCCGACAAGGTCACCCACTGGGAGGCCTTCAGCAACTCCCCGCCGTACTTCCTCACCGAGAGCGGTTTCGTCTCGGGCGGCATCAACAACGCCACCAGCGAGCAGCTCGCCACCGCCGACATGGATGCGTTCTCGTCCTACCTCGTGAACGTGGTCGAAGAGCTCGAGAAGACCCACGGCATCGAGTTCGACACGCTCGACCCGTTCAACGAGCCCAACACGAACTACTGGCAGACCCGCATCCCCTCCGGCCAGACCTGGCCGACGAGCGCGAGCCGTCAGGAGGGCGCCCACATCGGCCCCGCGCGCCAGGACCAGATGATCCAGTCGCTGCGTGATCGTCTCGCCCAGCCCGGCACGACGACCGACGTGAGCATCTCGGCGATGGACGAGACCAACCCGTCGATCTTCGTGCAGAACTGGAACGGCTGGAGCGACGAGTCGAAGGATGCCGTCGACCAGCTGAACGTGCACACCTACGGCACCGGTGACCGCATGGTCGCCCGCGACATCGCCAAGGCCTCCGACAAGCCGCTGTGGATGAGCGAGGTCGAGGGCGACTGGAACGGTGGCGGCGGCTTCAACCAGACCAACATCGAGAACGGTCTCGGGATGGCGACGCGCATCGTCGACGACCTGCGCGAGCTCGAGCCGAGCGCCTGGGTGTTCTGGCAGCCGGTCGAAGACCTCTACAACATGGAGAAGGTCGAGAAGCTCAACTGGGGCAGCGTCTTCATCGACTTCGACTGCAACGCCGAGGGCAACTCCGAGCGGCGCATCGCGGATGGCGACGCCGATCCCTCGTGCCAGGTGCTGACCAACGCCAAGTTCAACACGGTGCGCAACTTCACGCACTACATCGAGCCCGGCGACCGCCTCATCCCCACGAACGACACCCAGACCACCGCGGCCCTGACGGCCGAGGGCGACGGCGTGACGCTCGTGCACATCAACTCCGAATCCGCGGCGCGCACGGTCGAGATCGACCTGTCGCAGTTCGGCACCATCGCCCCCGGGGCGACGGTCACCCCGATCGTCACGACCGAGTCGCCGAAGGCCGACGTCACCGCCAACGCGCTCGTCGGGGGCGCCGCGGTGCCGATCGACGCCGCATCCAAGTCGGCGGTCGTGACGCTTCCCGCCAAGTCGGTGTCGACCCTCGTCGTCACCGGTGTCTCGGGCGAGGCCGAGGACGCCGCGGTGTTCGAGGACGGCGAGACCTACCAGCTGCTGGGCGTGCAGAGCGGCAAGGCGCTCGCCGCGGATGCGGGTGGCCTGTCGATCCGCACCGGTGCGACCGAGGCCGCCACCGCGACCGCTCAGGCGTGGACCGTGCGCTCGCTCGAGGGCGAGGGCACGAACCGCCACCGGATCGCGCTGCAGGCCGGTGACGGACGCTTCCTGGCGGTCAACGGCACGAGCACGACGCTCGTGAGCGCGGATGCCGCGGCCGCCGCATCCGACCCTGCGCTGCAGTGGATCCCGTCGACCGCGGACGGCCGGACGTACTCGCTGCTCAGCGTCGCCGCCGAGCGGGTGCTCGACGTCAACGGCCAGGGCACGACCGACGGCACGTCGGTGGGCACCTGGACCTCGAACAACGGCGCGAACCAGCGCTGGACGCCCGCATCCACCGCGATCACGGGGATCGCACCGGTGTCGGTGAGCACCGGCGTCGGCGAGGCCCCCGAGCTGCCCGAGACGGTGACGCTGCGCTACCGCGGCGGTGTCGAGCGGACGGCAGCGGTCACGTGGAACCTGGACGGCGCCGACTGGTCGAGCGCCGGCACGGTCGAGGTGCGCGGATCGGGCACGGATGTGTTCGGCGCCGCCTTCGACTCGGCGGTCGCGACCGTCGAGGTCGGGGCGTACACGTCGACCCAGCCGGTGTCGCTCACGACCTACGCGGGCTCCACGCTCGCCGCGGTGCGCGCGGCCGCTCCGGCCACGGTGCCCGCCGAGGTGCGGCTGGGCGGCAGCGCCTACGACACCGCGGTCGAGTGGGATTGGTCGGGCGTCTCGGATGCGGACTTCGCCGAGGTCGGCACGGTCGGCATCCCCGGATCGGCGGCATCGCACGGCGGCGAGCCGGTCGCGGCTCGGCTGACGGTCATCGTCACCGAGCAGGGCGAGCGCAACGTCGCTCCCGCGAGCCGCGCGTCGGCCACCTTCACCGAGAGCCCGAGCTACGGCGTCGACCGCACGAAGAACGGTGTGACCAGCGACAAGGGCTGGTCGAACTGGCGTTCGGGCACGAAGAACGCGCAGGACACGCTGACCTACGCGCTCGCCGCGACCGAGCAGGTCGGGCATGTCACAGTGCACTTCTACCGCGACGGCGGCGCGACGTGGGCCCAGAGCCTGCGTGTCGATCACCGCGTCGCCGGTGGCGAGTGGGTCGCCGGTGAGTCGGTGGACGTCCCGGTGCCCGACTCCGGTGCCCCCGTCGTCGACGTGCCGATCGGCGGCGTCGCCGCCGACGAGGTGCGCGTCGTCCTCACCGCCCGTGCCAACACGCACATGATCGTCTCCGAGGTCGAGATCTTCGGTCTGGATGCGGCTCCCGCCGGCATCGCCGATCTCGCCCGCCTCGTGGTGGGCGGCGAGGCCGTGGCCGAGTTCGACGCCGACCGCGAGGCCTACACGGTGCGCACGGTCGGTGCGGCCTGGCCCGCGGTCTCGGCGATCGCCGTCGACCGCGACGCGCAGGTCTCGATCGTGCAGCCAGCGGGTGCCGCGGGTGTCGGCACGATCACCGTGACCGCGCCGAACGGCACGACGCGCAGCTACACCGTCACGGTCGAGCGACAGGTCGGGATCGGCGCGGTGACGCTCACCGGCACCGCCGAGGTCGGTCTGACGCTGTCGGCCGCGGCCACGACCGACCCGGCCGATGCCGAGGTCGCCTACGCGTGGACCCGCGACGGCGCGCCCATCGAGGGCGCGACGGGCGCGTCGTACACCGTGACCACCGCTGACGTGGGGCGTGAGCTCCGCGCGGTGGCCACCGCATCCGCCGAAGGGTTCGTCGCGGGCGAGGCCACCTCGGCCGCGGTCGTGGCGCAGCCGGCGTCGGTCGACCCGGGTGAGCCGGGGGAGCCGGGTACGCCTGGGAACCCTGGGACGCCGGGCAACCCTGGGACGCCGGGGACGCCGGGTGGTTCGTCGCCGTCTGCTCCGGTGGAGTCGGCGTTGACGGGTGAGACGCGGGGTGGGATCACGGTGCCGTCGTCGGTGACGGCGGGGTCGGTGATCACGGTGGGTGTCGACGCGTCGCGTGTGGGTTCGTCGGTGGATGCGTGGTTGTTCTCGTCTCCGGTGCATCTGGGTGCGCGGACGGTGTCGTCGGCGGGTGAGTTCTCGGTGCGGATTCCCGTCGAGACGCCGGCGGGCCAGCATCGTCTGGCGGTGACGGATGCGTCGGGTGCGGTCATCGGGTGGGCTCCGCTCGAGGTCCGCGCGGCGGGTGCGTTGCCCGCGACGGGTCTGGACCTGGGTGCGAGTGTGCCGTTCGCTCTGGGCGCGCTGCTGCTGGGCTCGCTGCTGGTCGGTGGCGTGCTCCTGCGTCGCCGCACCCGCATCCACCCCACCGAATAACCCCTTCCGGGGCGGGCACCCCACCCGGTGCCCGCCCCCCTGACCCGTCCCGATCCGCGAGACAGCACTCCGGCGCCGAGACCGTGGGTTTAACCCGCTGTCTCGGCGCGAAAGTGCTGTCTCGCGGGTCAGGCACCCCCCGAACGCCCACAACGGAAGAGCGTCGGGTAGGGA
>NZ_JBFBHG010000042.1:0-17120 GCF_040685095.1 Microbacterium sp. NPDC089189 | reverse complement strand
GCTTTGGCGCCGAGACCGTGGGTTAAACCCGCTGTCTCGGCGCCAAAGCGCTGTCTCGGCGGTCCGCGGGGTGGGCGGACCGGGAGGGGTTACTTCTTCTTGGCGCGGCGGTCGGCGCGGTTCTGGGGCGCCGGGGCGGGGGCCTCGGTGCGCTGGCCGAAGGCGCCGCGGGGAGCCTCGGCGACGGGCGCCGGGGCAGCGGCGGGCGCGGTCGCCTGGCGCGCGCGACCGGTGGCGGCCTTCTGCACCTGACCGCGGTCGTTGCGGACCTCGACGTCGCCGTCCTCGGTCGGAGCGCTGTACTCCAGGCGCTGCGCCTCGACGGTCGGCGTGACGAGCCCCTTCGCCTCGACCTCGGTGTGCTCGCCGTCGGGACGGCGCACCTCGACCTCGAGGTTGAAGAGGAACCCGACGGACTCCTCCTTGATCTGGCCCATCATCGTCTGGAACATCTCGTACCCCTCGCGCTGGTACTCGATGAGCGGATCGCGCTGCGCCATCGCGCGCAGGCCGATGCCGTCCTTGAGGTAGTCCATCTCGTAGAGGTGATCGCGCCAGCGGCGATCGAGCACCTGCAGCACGACGCGACGCTCGAGCTCGCGCATCGCCGGCTCACCGAGCTCCTCCTCGCGGCGGGAGTACGCGACGGCCGCGTCGCTCGTGAGCTCGCGCTTGAGGCCGGTCGGGGTCACCCGCCCCTTCTCCCCCGCCTCGGCGATGACCTCGTCGATCGTGACGCCCACGGGGTAGACGGTCTTCAGCTCGGTCCAGAGGGCGTCGAAGTCCCAGCTCTCGGTGTGGCCGCGACCGGTGTGGTCGTCGACGATCGCACCGACCGCATCTTCGATGAAGTGGCTCACACGCCCCGCGATGTCGTCGCCGTGGAGCATCTGACGACGGTCGGCGTAGATCGCCTCGCGCTGCCGGTTGAGCACGTCGTCGTACTTGAGGACGTTCTTGCGCATCTCGGCGTTGCGCGCCTCGACCTGCGACTGCGCGCTCTTGATGGCTCGCGACACCATGCCCGACTCGATGGCGACATCGTCGGGGAAGTTCGTGCGCGCCAGGATCGCCTCGGCGGCGCCGGACTGGAACAGACGCATGAGGTCGTCGGTCAGCGACAGGTAGAAGCGGCTCTCGCCGGGGTCTCCCTGACGTCCCGAACGACCGCGCAGCTGGTTGTCGATGCGGCGGGACTCGTGACGCTCGGTGCCGAGGACGTACAGGCCGCCGGCGTCGACGACCTTGGCCGCCTCCTCGGCGACGATGTCGCGCACGCCCTGGTACACGTCGTCCCAGGCCGCCTCGTACTCTTCGGGCGTCTCGACGGGGTCGAGCCCCTTCGCCTTCATCTCCTGCACCGCGAGGAACTCGGCGTTGCCGCCGAGCATGACGTCGGTGCCTCGACCGGCCATGTTGGTGGCGACCGTGACGGCGCCCAGGCGGCCGGCCCGCGCGACGATCTCGGCCTCGCGCGCGTGGTTCTTGGCGTTGAGAACCTCGTGCTTGATGCCCTTCTTGGCCAGCATGCGCGAGAGGTACTCGCTCTTCTCGACGCTGACGGTTCCGACGAGGACGGGCTGCCCCTTCTCGTACCGCTCGGCGATGTCCTCGACGACCTGGACGAACTTCGCCTGCTCGTTCTTGTAGACGAGGTCCGCCTGGTCCTTGCGGATCATCGGCTTGTTGGTCGGGATGGGGACGACGCCGAGCTTGTAGGTCGCCATGAACTCGGCGGCCTCGGTCTCGGCGGTACCGGTCATGCCGGAGAGCTTGTCGTACAGACGGAAGTAGTTCTGGAGGGTGACCGTGGCGAGCGTCTGGTTCTCGGCCTTGACGGGCACGGCCTCCTTGGCCTCGATCGCCTGGTGGATGCCCTCGTTGTACCGGCGGCCCACGAGGATGCGGCCGGTGTGCTCGTCGACGATCATGACCTCGTCGTTCATGACGACGTAGTCGGTGTCGCGCTTGAAGAGCGCGAGCGCCTTGATCGAGTTGTTGAGGAACGAGATCAGCGGCGTGTTGGCCGACTCGTACAGGTTGTCGATGCCGAGGTAGTCCTCGACCTTCTCGATGCCGGGCTCCAGGACGCCGATCGTGCGCTTCTTCTCATCGACCTCGTAGTCGACGCCGGGCTCGAGGGTCTTCGCGATCTTCGCGAACTCGGCGAACCAGCGGTTGGCCTCGCCCGAGGACGGCCCGGAGATGATGAGCGGGGTGCGCGCCTCGTCGATGAGGATCGAGTCGACCTCGTCGACCACGGCGAAGAAGTGACCGCGCTGCACGAGGTCCTCCTTGCGCCAGGCCATGTTGTCGCGCAGGTAGTCGAAGCCGAACTCGTTGTTCGTACCGTATGTGATGTCGGCCTCGTACTGCTCGCGGCGGACGGCGGGGGTCTGCCCGGAGACGACGGTGCCGGTGGTCATGCCGAGCGCGCGATAGACACGACCCATGAGCTCGGCCTGGTAGCTCGCGAGGAAGTCGTTGACCGTGATGACGTGGACGCCCTCGCCCGCGATGGCGTTGAGGTAAGCGGCGAACGTCGCCGTCAGGGTCTTGCCCTCACCGGTCTTCATCTCGGCGATGTTGCCGAGGTGGAGGGCCGCGCCGCCCATGATCTGCACGTCGTAGGGGCGCTGGCCCAGCGTGCGCTTGGCCGCCTCGCGGATGGCGGCGAACGCCTCGGGCATGAGCTGGTCGAGCGTCTCGCCGGCCTGGTACCGCGCGCGCAGCTCGGCGGTCTCGCCGCGCAGCTCCTCGTCGCTCAGGTGCGTGTACTCGTCCTCGAGGGCGCCCACGGCCTTGACGACCTGCTGCAGACGGCGCAGGAGCCGGCCTTCACCGGCGCGGAGCAGTTTCTCGAGAGGGTTGGCCACGGGGGATCTCCATCCATCGGGTGGGCGCGGGAACGCCGCCTCATGCCCGGCGACCGGGCACACGGTCCCCATGTTATCGGCCCGTGACCTTCGAGAGGACTGGATGCGGCGCGCCGTCGCCGCCGCACACGCTCTTCCGGGTATGCATATACGCGGAAACCCTGCCCCGTGGAAGGACTCTTGGATGTCGGTACGTCACAGCCTGCTCGCGATCCTGACCTCCGGCGCCTGCTACGGCTATCAGCTGCGCGCCGAGCTGGAACGTCGTACCGGAGGCGCGTGGACGGTCAACGTCGGGCAGATCTACAACACCCTCGAACGTCTCGAGCGGGACGGCCTCGTGGCCAAAGGCGACGTGGACGCGCAGGGACACGTCTACTACGCGGTCACGGATGCCGGACGCGCGACGGCGGACGCCTGGCTGCGCCTGCCGGTCGCCCGCCCCGCGGCGACCCGTGACGAGCTGACCGTGAAACTCGCGATGGCCGCCACACTGCCGGGGCCCGACGCCGCCGCCACGGTCGCCGCCGAGCAGGAGGCGGCCCGACTGCGCCTCGATGCGCTCGAAGCGATCGACACGAGCGACGCCCTCACGCCCGAGGACCTCACCGCCGCGATCTCGCACGACGCGACCCTCGAACACGCCCGCGCCGAGGTCGTGTGGCTCGATCGCACCGCCGAGCGCATCGCACGGATGGCGGCGGCCGACCGCATCCTCCCGCTCTCCGCCGCCCGCCCGAAGCGCGGACGCCCCCGCGTGGCCTGAGAGCCTCACACGCCGCCGCCGCAGGGGCGCGCTTAGGATCGATCCATGGCCGGTTTCTGGGGTAAACGCAAGCGCGAAGAGCAGGCAGAGCTGGACGCGCAGGACGCGGATCTCGCCCGGCGCGCCCAGCAGGCCCTCGTCGCCGCCGACGAACGCATCCGCGCCACGCGCGAGGAGCTCGCATTCGCCGAAGCCGAGCTCGGCGCGACGTCCACGCGCGAGCTGACCGAGGCGCTGACGGCGGTGCGCACCCACCTCGGCGAGGCGTTCCAGCTGCACCAGCTGAACCACGACGAGATCCCCGACACCCCGGAGGAGCTGCGCACACGCAACGCCCGCATCGTGCAGCTGTGCGAGTGGGCGGAGGACCTCCTGGAGGATCGCTCGACCTCGCTCGCCGAGGACATCGCGCGGGTGCGCCGCGCGCCGGAGGTGCTCGCACGAGTCCGTGCCGACGCGGAACGCCTGCGCGAACGCATCCCGAACGCGGCCGAGGTGGTGGAGCGGATGCGCGGACGGTACGCCGCCTCCGCCCTGCGGCAGATCGAGAACGCCCCCGCCGAGGTGGCCCAGGTGCTCTCGTTCGCCGCACACAGCGCCGACGTCTCGGAGCGTCGCCGCGATGCCGGCCGCGCCGAGGAGGCGAACCTTGCGCTCGAGGCCGCCACCGAGGCCGTCCGGCGGGCCGAGTCGTTGCTCGACAGCGCCGAGGACTTCGAGATCGAGGCGCTCCGTGCCGAGTCGACGCTCGCCGAAGTGGTGGCCGACTCGCGCGACGACATCGTCCGCGCCCGCGACGTGCCGGCGACGCCCGAGATCCGCGCGGGCGTGCTGGAGCTCGAACGCGCCCTCGCGGCCCTCCCCCCGGCCGGCGAACTCGCCGACCCGTTCGACGACCTCTCGCGCCTGCGCGAAGCGAACGACGCGCTCGACGCCGCCATCGCGAAGGCCCGCAAGCGCGCCGAGCGGCCGCTCCCGAGCCCCGGCCAGGTGCGCCACGCGATCGACGACGCGGACCGGCAGATCGCGGTCGCGCGGAGCTTGATCTCGGGCCACAGCGGGTGGATCGGCGCGGATGCGCGCACCCGGCTGGCGGAGGCCGAGCGCGCCCGCGGCGACATCGAACGCCTGCCCGACGAGGAGGACTCGCTCGAGAGCGGCCTGCACCTCGCGCGCAGGTCCGGACAGCTCGCGAGCGAGGCGCTGCACCTCGCGCAGCGCGACATCGACTCCTCGCGCCCGCGCGATGACGAGTGGGGCGGCGGATGGGGCGGCGGCCGCGGTGGCCGTGGCGGTCGCGGCGGGATGGGCGACGCCATGGGCGGCATCCTCGGCGGGCTCGTGATCGGCGGACTGCTGGGCGACATGTTCGACTGAGCACCGCCCGCGACGCACGACAGACGAACCCGCGACGCACGACAGACGAAGGAGGCCGCATCCGGATCGGGATGCGGCCTCCTCATCGTTCGGGGTCGGGTGCTACGAGACCAGCGCGGCGGGCTGCGCCTGCGTGGCGAGCGCGATCACGCCGTAGTCCCAGCCCTTGCGGCGGTAGACGACGCTCGGCTGGTCGGTGCGCGCGTCGATGAAGAGGAAGAAGTCGTGGCCGACCAGCTCCATCCGGTCGACGGCGTCCTCGGTCGTCATCCATTCGGCGTCGAACTGCTTCGAGCGGATGACGACGGGCGTGTAGTCGGCCTCGTCCTCGGGACCGGTGAGAACAGGCACGGCGCCGGTGGCGACCGCCTGCAGCACCTCGACCGAGGCGGGCTCGACGTCGAGGCCGGCGATCTCGCCGGTGCCCTTCTCGAAGTGCGCGCCGCGCGGGTGGTTCCGCGCGTCGACGCGCTTGTCCTTGGCCCGGCGGATCTGTTCGCACAGCTTGTCGACCGCGAGATCGAGGGCCGTGAACTTGTCGGTGTCGACGGCCTCAGCGCGCACCAGGGGGCCCTTGCCCGTGAGCGTGAGCTCGACCGTCGAATCTTCTCGGCGCCCGTTGTGATAGGCCCGATGCGTGACCTTGACGTCGAGGCTCTGTGCGCGAGGTGCGATGTTCTCGATGCGAGTCGACTTCTCATCGACGACCGTGCGGAATCGATCCGTGATGCCCACTCCGACACCAACGATGTTGCTTTCCACTGTGACCTCCTTGTTCGGGTCCACCCTCACAAGGGCGGACCTTCGTCGCCTTGTCATCTCCACGCTAGCCCTCCTTCACCGAGGTGTCACGTTCGATTACCCCGCGGCGTGGCGGCGACCGTCAGGGCTGCCACGACCTCCGCTCCGGCGGCGGTGAGCGCCCGCGCGGCCTCGTCGAGCGTCGCCCCCGTCGTCACGACATCGTCGACGATGACGACGCGCCGCCCGGCGACGATCGTGCGGCCGCGCATGCTCAGCGCGACGTTCGCCGCCCGCTCCTCGCGCCCGAGCGCGCGCTGGTCGGCGATACGCCGCACCGCGTCGATCCCCCGCAGCGCCGGGAGGCCGGCCCGCGCCAGGAGCAGGTCGGGCACGCGGTAGCCGCGCCGCCGGAACGCGGCGGCGGAGGTGGGAACGGGGACGAAGACCGCATCGCGCCCCTGTGTCGCGGCGCACGCGGCGAGCGCCGCACCGAGCGGGCGCGCGAGCGCGGTGCGCCCACCCTCCTTGAGCTCGCGGAGCGCAGCGGCCACGTGGGTCTCGAAGGAGAACGCCGCGCACACCCGGAGCCCCGAGGGCGATCGCCGCTGGAGCACCGCCGGCGTGGACAACAGCCGGCGGCAGTCGTCGCACAGCGCCGTGTCGGGCGTTCCGCACCCGGCGCAGTCGACGGGCACCAGGAGCGCGAGCGCCTCGGCCGACGCGCGACGCCACCACGAGAGCGGATCCGGACTCATCCGCCGATATTCGCGCCGCCGGAGCCGGTCGTGTCGCGCCCCGCCCCGGAGTGGGGGCGACCCGCCGCGGCGCCCGGGATGGGGAGGAGCTACGGCGCGGCGCCCTGCTGCACCGCGAGCACGTCGATGCCGGCTCCCGTCTGCACCCAGTTCGCCTGGCGACGAACGAAGAGCGCGCCGTTGCCGTCGAGCACGCGGACGGCGCTGGGGAGGTTGACTCCCGCCAGCGACACCGCGCCCACCGGGGCCTCCCAGGCCACCGTGTCGCCGCCCACGGGCTGCTGCACGTACTGCACGGCGTCGGCGGGACCGGCGAGGACACCGATCGTCGCCGCGTCCACCCATGCGACATCCCGCCCCTCGCCACTGAGCGGCGACAACGCGACCGCCTCGCCGAGGCCCGTCGGCACGCCGTCGGAGTCCCGGATGACGCCGGCGACCACGACGGTGGGCGCGCCGCCGAGGGTGATGATCGCGGCCATCCGCGTGCCGTCGCGCGAGATCTGCATGGCCGAGATGCTGCTCGCCCCCCAGCTCGCGGGCAGGGCCAGTGCGGTGCCGTTGCCGAGCGTCGCGCGCACCGCGTCCGGGTCCGCGCTCGGCACCGTCCACACCACCTCGAACGGATCGATGGTCGGGTCGATGAGACCCGCGCGATCATCGACGACGGTCGTCGCGTCGGCGGTGACGCGCGCCGCGCTGCCGTCGGGCAGGAGCACCGCGGCGGAGGTCTTGTCGGGCGCGGTCTGGATCGCCGTCGGCTCGGCGTCGACGATGGCCTCCGAGAGGCCGGGGATCGCGGTGATCTGGTTCGAGAGCAGGAACCCGAAGCCGTCGGCGTCGAGCACGAGGGCGCGGGCGTCGACGTTCGTGTCGCGCGTGGCGACCTTCGACGCGCCCACTCGGCCGCCGTCGACCAGCATGTCCACTCCCCCGATCTGCGCGGTGCCGAGGCTCGCCGACAGCTGGGTCTGCATGCGGTCGAGTGTGACCTGGTCGAGGGAGAGCACCTGTTCGCTCAGCTCGGCCTGCGCCACCCCGTTCGGGGCGGGCACCGAGGGGACGAGGGTGACGTTGTCGGGGAACGACGAGACGACCGCGTCGGCGAGCCATTCGGAGGGCTCGCCGTTGACGAGCGCCGACGCGATCCGCGTCACGGCGTTCGCTCGGGGGAACCACCGTACGTCCGGCACGAGGAAATCCCAGGTGGGGTCGAAGTACATGAGCGCGTACGAACGGAAGACGTTGCCGGTGTTGAAGAGATCCTCATCCATGAGGATGCCGTCGGGCGCGCGCGTGATGCGCCATTCGCCGTTGCCCTGCTGGGCGAGCGTGTACGACAGCGGCGCCGACGCTCCGCCGTCGGAGCGGGTGTAGGTGCCGCCCTCGTCGACGGTCGCCGCCGGCGTGATCTGCAGCGACACCGCCCCCTCCGCCGGCTCGGCGTACTCCCGATCGGCCAGGACGTCGACGAGCACTCCCGCCTCGGGGTTCCAGGTCTCGCGGTACCCCGCCGAGAGGAAGAGCCGGGCGATCTGCCAGTTGTCCTGCGGGCCGGATGCCGCACGCACGAACCCTTCGACGATCTGCTGCGGGGTCGCCCCCGGCTGGGGGGCGTCGGGACGGTACGACACGTCGGGGTCGGTGGCCTCGGTGGTCGCACCCGGACCGGGCTGGACGGGCCCCGTCGTGGGAAGCCCCGCGCAGGCCGTGAGCGCGAGCATGCTCGCGCAGAGCAGCGCCATCCACATCCGTCTCATGAGCGGCCCTCCCGCTCCAGCGCGTTCAGCCCGGAGACGTCGATCGGCTGGGTGATGCCGAGGTCGTCGAGCGCCTCGTCGCCCGGGGCGAGCGGGATCGGCGACTCGACGGGCTCGGTGACGCTGCGCCGCGGCAGCGTGAGCACGAAGTTCGTGCCCCGCCCGGGCGAGGACCAGACGGCCAGGGTGCCACCGTGCAGGCGCGCGTCGCCGAGCGCGATCGAGAGTCCGAGCCCGGTCCCGCCGATCGTGCGCTTGCGCGAGGGGTCAGCCCGCCAGAACCGGTCGAACACCCGCTCCTGCTCCTCCGGATGCATGCCCATCCCGTAGTCGCGCACCCCGAGGGCCACCGCATCCTGATCCGAGTCGACCGTGACGACGATCGGCCGGCCCTCGCCGTGCTCGATCGCGTTGCCCAGCAGGTTCCGCACCACCCGGCGGACCCGCCGCGGGTCCATGTCGACGGGCGAGTACCCTCCCGGGGCCACGAGGCGCACATCCGTGCCGTGCTGCTCGGCGAGCTGCTGCATCTGGGCGATGACATCCTCCGCCAGGTGGGCGAGGCTCGTGGGCTCCTGCTCCAGCTGCACCGATCCGGCGTCGTAGCGGCTGATCTCGAGCAGGTCGCCGAGCAGCAGCTCGAAGCGCTGCACCTGTGCGTGCAGGAGCTCGGCCGCCCGCCCGCTCACGGGGTCGAAGCTCGCGCGGTGGTCGTTGAGCACGTCGGCGGCGAGCCGGATCGTCGTCAGCGGGGTGCGCAGTTCGTGCGAGACGTCGGACACGAACCGCTGCTGCACCAGCGAGAGCTCGGCGAGCTCCTTGATCTGCGCCTGGATGCTGTCGGCCATCGCATTGAAGGAGCGTCCGAGCGTGGCGATCTCGTCCTCGCCGTGCACGTCGAGCCGCACGTCGAGCCGTCCGGCCGCGAGCTGCGCGGACGTCTCGGCCGCCTCCCCGATAGGCACCGTCACGGAGCGGAGCACGACCCACGAGATGCCCGCGATGATGGCGATCAGCGCGAGCCCGACCACCCACAGGGTGCCCTGGACGAAACCGAGCGTCTGATCCGCCGCCCCCAGGTCGTAGCCGATGTAGAGCTCGTACGCGCCGACGCCGGGCACGCTGAGCTGCTGCCCGACCACGATGCCGGGCACCATCCGCCCCGCCTCGTCGGCGAGCGAGACGGACTGCCACCACTGCAACGACGCGTCGGTGCGCACCTTCGCCCGCAACGAGTCGGAGATCTGCTCGTCCCAGCTCCCGCCGAGCACGAAGTCCTGCGGCGCGTTCGGCGAGGGCACCTGGTCGACGCGGAAGACGGCGACGCGGTCGGAGTCGGACTGCCGTCCGAGCGTCGCGCTCACGCTGTCCATGACGTTGCGCACCTGGGAGGCATCGCCCTGCAGCGCCGAGTCCAGCGTCTCCTGAGCGGCGGTCGTGGCACGCCGGGCGTCGCCGAGCACCTGGTCGCGACGCGACTGGAACAGGTCGTTCTGGATGGCCAGCGCCATCCAGACGCAGGCGACCAGGATCGCGAGGGTCGACAGCGCGATCGTGAGCACGAGGGTGCGGAAGCGCAGCGAACGCCGCCACAGGCCCGCCACCTGCTCCGGCCAGGTGCGCCACGCCCGCAGCTGACGCATCACCCGTGCCCGGCGGGTGAGCGCGACCGAGCCGGCCGGCATCTTCTAGACCACGGCGCCCGCGCGGTACCCCACGCCGCGCACCGTCGTGACGATCTTCGGGTTGTCCGGGTCGAGCTCGACCTTGGCGCGCAGACGCTGCACGTGCACGTTCACGAGGCGCGTATCGGCCTTGTAGTGGTAGCCCCAGACCTGTTCGAGCAGCATCTCGCGCGAGAAGACCTGCTGCGGCTTGGATGCCAGCGCCACCAGCAGCTCGAACTCGAGCGGCGTGAGCGCGATCCCCGCGCCGGCGCGGCGCACCTCGTGCGCGGCGACGTCGACCGTGAGATCGCCGATGCGCAGGGTCTCGCTCGCCTCCACCGCCGCCGGCCGCAGCCGGGTGCGGATGCGGGCGACGAGCTCCTTCGGGTTGAAGGGCTTGACGATGTAGTCGTCCGCGCCCGACTCCAGACCGGCCACGAGGTCGGCCGTGTCGGTGCGGGCGGTGAGCATGATGATCGGGACGCCCGACTCGGCACGCAGCTGCGTGCAGATCTCGATGCCGTCCATGCCCGGAAGCATCAGGTCGAGCAGCACGAGGTCGGGACGCACCGTCCGGAAGGCCTCGACCGCCTGCGCACCGTCGGCGCAGAAGGCGGTCTCGAAGCCCTCGGTGTCCAGCACGATGCCGATCATCTCGGCCAGCGCCGTGTCATCGTCGACCACGAGAATGCGTGAAGTCATAGAAACGCGTTTCGTCCTTTGCGTCGACACGGCGACGGCCGGGTACCGCCGATGCCCCCGTGCGCACATTCAGCGTAGACCACACCCGCGCCCGGGCGGCGGAAGGGGTGCGCCGCGTCGCGCGGCGCACCCCTTCCGGTGTGAGTGTCAGGCGACGCGCGACTCCGTCTCATCGTCATCGCCGTCGTCGGCGCCCGCGACGTGGACGTCCTTGACGTCGACGTTGACCTCGACCACCTCGAGACCCACGAGGCGGCTGATCGCCGCGGCGACCGCGGAGCGGACGTTGGCTGCGACCTCGTGGATCGGCGCCGGGTACTCGACGACGATCGTCAGGTCCGCCGCTGCCTGGGTCTCGCCGACCTCGACCGAGACGCCCTGCGTGAGATCCGTCGCGTTCACGGCGTCGCGGATGACGCCCAGCGCCCGCGCACCGCCGCCGCCGAGCGCGTAGACGCCCGGCACCTCGCGCGCGGCGATGCCCGCGACCTTCGCGACCACGCCGTCGGAGATCGTGGTCGTCCCGACGGCCGCGTCACCGGCGGACTCGCCCGTGGACGGCACGACGCCGGCGCGATCGACGCGCCCCGCGGGCGTCACGGCGGGGGTCAGGGGGTGCACCGTCTCGGCGACCGTGGCGGGAGTGGGGGTCGTGGTGGGGGTGTCCTCGGCCATGGGAAGTCCTCTTTCTCCGGTCTGGGCCGTCGCGCCCTCGTGGGAGGCGACGCGAGCGCGTTCTGCGCTTCTACGGATAAGAGGTACGCGGGCGCGGATTCGTCACGAATTCGTTCCGTCGCCCGCCCGCTCGCGCGGTGCGCACGCTCTCGGCGCCCCGTCCACATGCGGGAGATCGCGCGCGAAGGGTGTGCCACGATAGGGACCGTGACGACCGCGAGGAGATCATCGTGACCGCCTACCCGAGTTGGACCCCGGCACCGCGCGCCGGCATCGTCCCGCTTCATCCGCTGTCGTTCGGCACGATCCTCGGTCGGTCGTTCACCGCACTGCGGCAGAACCCGCGCGTGCTGCTCGGCTTCGCCCTGGGCATGCAGATGCTCGTGTACGTCGTGATGATCGCCGTCGTGGGCGGTGTCACCTTCGCCACGTTCTCCCGCCTGGCGACGGTGTCGCCCAACAGCCCCGATTTCGAGGCGATCTTCGCCGGCTCGATCGCCATCACCGTCGTCACCGGTGTCGTGCTGGGCATCGCGGGCACGGCACTGACGGTCATCGTGCAGGCCGTCGTCGTGGCCGACGTCGCCCACGGGGTCGTGGCCGAGAAGCTCACGGTCGGTGCCCTCTGGCGACGCGTGCGCCCCGCCTTCTGGCGACTGATCGGCTACACCTTCCTGTCGGTCGGCGTCATCCTCCTCGCCGTGGCCCTCGTCGTCGGCGCCGTCATCGGCATCAGCTTCGCGGCGCTGCCGGTCGGCATCGTGCTCGGCATCCTGTGCGTCTTCGCGGCGATCCCGCTGGCCCTGTGGGTGACCACGAAACTGCTGCTGGTCACCCCCATCCTCGTGCTCGAGCGCAGCGGCATCTTCGCCGCCATCGCACGATCGTGGCGACTGACGCGCGGCCGCTTCTGGCCGGCGCTGGGCGTGTGGATCCTGGTGCAGATCACCTTCTCCGCCGTGGCGCAGCTGGTCAGTATCCCGTTCTCGCTGCTGGGATCGATCCTCTCGTCGACCATCGCGCCGACGGGGGCGTCGGATCCCACCTCGATCATCGCCTTCATCGTCACGACCCTGATCACGCAGATCGTGACGCTGCTGATCCAGTCGGTCGCCCTGGTCGTGTTCTCCAGCGCGGCGACCCTGGTCTACGTGGACTGCCGCATGCGCCGCGAGGGCCTCGATCTGGATCTGCAGTCGTACGTCGACCAGCGCCACGCGGGCGCCGGTCCCGCGGACCCCTACTCCTGGCACATCGGCCGCGATGTCGCGCCGCGTCCGCAGTGGGCCGCTCCGGTGCCGCCCGCCTGGCCGGCGCCCGCCGGCACGTGGCCTGCCGCGGGAAGCCCCGCACCGTACGGCACCGCATCGACGCCGGAAGCGCCGATCCCGCCGACCGATGCGCCGGCGCCGTCCGGGCAGACGTCAGACGCCCCCGCGACGGGCACCGAGCCCGTCCCACCCGTCGCTCCGGCTCCCGACGACGTCCCCCGCTCCGCCACCGACTGGGCGGCGCCCGGGGCCCCGTCCGACGGTCGGTGAACGTCGTCGCGCTCGCTGCTCCCCTCATCCCGGACGGGGAGGAGGGGCGACGGTGGGCCGAGCAGGAACTGTCGGACACCGCCTATCGCACGGCGGAGCCCACCCCGATCGATCGCGTCGCCCAGGCCATCGGCGACGCGATCGGATCGCTGTTCTCCGGCGGTGCGCCGGGCGGCCTGGGCGCCGTCTTCGCGGTCGTGGCGGCCGTCGTGCTCGTGGCGATCGTCGTGCTCGCGCTCCTCGTGTGGGGGCGACCGCGCACGCGCGCCCGCAGCCGCGCCGCGCGCACCGCGACGCTGTTCGGCGAGGAGACCGCGCGCAGCGCCCGCCAGCTCCGCGACGACGCGGAGCGGCAGGCACGGGCCGGCGCGTGGGACGAGGCGATCGCCACGGCCGTGCGCGCGCTCGCCCGTGACCTCGACGAGCGGGGACTCGTCGAGACGGCCCCCGGAGCCACCGTGCACGCCTTCGCACGGCAGGCAGGACGCGTCTTCCCCGACGAGGCCGCAGCGCTCCACTCCTGCGCCTCCGACTTCGATGATGTGCGATATCTGCGCCGCCCCGGCACCCCCGAGGCCTACGAACGGGTCCGCGCGGTGGACGGGCGGCTTCGCGCCGAGCGGGCGGGGGTCGCATGAGCACGCTCGCCCCGGCACCCCCCTCGCGCCTGCGCCGCGTCATCGGATGGGGCATGCTCGTGGCGGTCCTCATCGGCGCGGGCATCGTCGGCGCCACCGTGTCGGGAGCGGTGCAGTGGACCGAACGCGACCGCTTCGACCCCGACTCGGCAGGTCCCGGCGGCACGCGTGCGCTCGCACGCATCCTCGAACAGCAGGGCGTCGACGTCGAGATCGTGCGCAGCCTGGACGCGGCGCGGCAGGCCGTCACCGGGTCCGCATCCACTCTGCTGCTCCCGGACTCCCCCTTCGTCTCCGACGCCGCCTTCGAGCACCTGGCCGACGCCGCCGACGACGTGGTGGTCGCCGACGTCCGCTCCCGCGGCCTCCGCGTCCTCTTCAACGGCACGGTCGCGGGATTCGGGCCGACCGAACCGGTCCCGCCCGCGTGCGACCTGGAGGCGGCCGAGCGCGCCGGCGCGATCGTGGTCGGTGCGGCCCTCGACGCGCCGGAGGCGTCCGGGTGCTACGCCGTCGACGGCGGCTACGGGCTGCTCTGGTCGGAGGAGAACGGACACCGGCGCTCCGCGATCGATGCGACCGCCCTCTTCACCAACGACGCGCTCGCCCAGAACGGGAACGCGGCGCTCGCGATCTCTCTCCTCGGGCGCCACGACAGGGTCGTCTGGTTCGTGCCGACACTCGCCGACGCCGACGCCGAGGGCGCTGCGCCCGCGACGCTGGGCGAGCTGACGCCCGACTGGGTGAGCCCCGCCGTGGTGCTGCTCGCCGTCGTGGCGATCGGCGCCGCGCTCTGGCGCGGACGTCGGTTCGGGCCGCTCGTCTTCGAGCGCCTCCCGGTGACGGTGCGCGGCGGCGAGACCACCCGCGGCCGCGCCCGGCTGTACGCGCGGGGCCGCGACACCGAACACGCCGCGGAGCGACTTCGCGACGCGTCGCTGCGACGGCTCGCCCGCGCGCTCGGGCTCGGCGGCGGCGTCGACGCGCAGACGGTGGCCGATGCCGTGGCCACCGCGACCGGCGACTCCCGCGAGAGCGTCCACGCCGCGCTCGTCTCGGCGCCCGTCCCCACCGACCGTGCACTCGTCGACCTCTCCTCCCGCCTTCACGCCCTCGAGGCCGCCACCGGCGCGGCGCTCCGCCCCCGAAAGGACCAGCGATGACCGATCCCCACGCGAGCGATGAGGACCTCCGCCGCGCCATGCACGGCGTCCGAGCCGAGATCGGCAAGGCGGTGGTCGGCCAGGACGGCGCCGTCACCGGACTGCTGGTCGCCCTGCTCGCCGGCGGACACGTGCTGCTCGAGGGCGTCCCGGGGGTGGCGAAGACCCTCCTGGTGCGCTCGTTCAGCCGCGCGCTGGGCCTCGACACCCGACGCGTGCAGTTCACCCCGGACCTCATGCCGGGCGACGTGACGGGTTCGCTCGTCTACGACGCCCGCAGCGGCGAGTTCGACTTCCGTGAGGGGCCGGTGTTCACGAACATCCTGCTCGCCGACGAAATCAACCGCACGCCCCCCAAGACGCAGTCGGCGCTGCTGGAGGCGATGGAGGAGCGCCAGGTCTCGGCGGACGGCGTCACCCGGGCGCTGCCGCATCCGTTCCTCGTCACCGCCACGCAGAACCCGATCGAGCACGAGGGCACCTACGAGCTGCCGGAGGCGCAGCTCGACCGGTTCCTGCTCAAGCTCCTGATCGAGGTGCCGGGCCGCGAGGCCGAGATCGACGTGCTGCGCCGTCACGCTGACGGCTTCGACCCGCGGCGACTCGAGGCCGTCAGCGCGGTCGTCGACGCCGACGTCATCGCGGCGGCGCAGCGGGCCGCCACATCCGTCGCCGTCTCGGACGAGCTGATCGGCTACGTCGTCGACCTCGCCCGCGCGACGCGCGAGTCGCCGTCGCTCCAGCTGGGAGCGAGCCCCCGCGCGTCGACGGCTCTCCTTGCCAGCGCCAAGGCGTGGGCGTGGCTCGGCGGCTATCCGGCGATCACCCCCGACCACGTGCAGACCATGCTCACCCCGACCTGGCGCCACCGCCTGCGCCTGCGCCCCGAGGCCGAGTTCGAGGGCGTGAGCGTCGACGCCGTCATCTCCGCCGTCCTGCAGCAGACCCGCGTTCCGCTCTGACGTGTTCGTCACCGGCCGGCTCCCCCTCCTCCTGCTCCTCGGGCTCGTGCCCGTGGTGCTCTTCGACGTCGCCGGAATCGATCCGTGGCTGACCGCCGTCGGGTGGGTGCTGCTGTGCGCCGCGGTCGTGGCGGCCGACGTGATCACCGCCGCCGATCCCCGACGCGTCGAGGTGTCGCGGCGGCTGCCCGCCCGCGCCCGCCGCGACGAGGCCGTCGACACCGAGGTCACGCTGCGCAACGCCGGCTCGCGGCGGCTCCGCGGATGGATGAGGGATGCCTGGCAGCCGACGGCCGGTGCCTCCGCGGAGCGCCAGCGCCTCGACATCCCCGCGGGTGAGGCACGCCGCGTCCCCGTGGCGCTCCTCCCCCGCCGCCGCGGCGAGCTGGTGAGCGGGTTCGTCGCGGTGCGGGCGCTCGGTCCGCTCGGCATCGCCGGACGCCAGGGGGTGCGTCAGGCCCGGGGCGCGATCCGGGTGCTGCCGCCGTTCTCCTCCCGCCGCCATCTGCCGTCCCGTCTGGCGCGGCTGCGCGAGCTCGACGGATCGACGAGCGTGCAGGTACGCGGGCGCGGCACCGAGTTCGACAGCCTGCGCGAGTACGTGCGCGGGGATGACGTGCGTTCGATCGACTGGCGGGCCACGGCGCGCCACGGGTCGACGATGCTGCGCACCTGGCGACCCGAGCGCGACCGCCACATCGTGGTGGTCGTCGACACCGGGCGGACCTCCGCCACGCGGGTGGGCGACGGCGTCCGCCTCGACGCCACGATGGAGGCGACGCTGCTGCTCGCCGCCCTGGCCGCGCGCGCCGGCGACCACCTGCACCTGGTCATGATGGACCGCGCGGTACGGGCGCGGGTGAGCGGCGTCGACGGCGCGGCCCTCGTGCCCGCCCTCGTCGACGCGATGGCCCCGGTCGAGCCGCAGCTCATCGACACCGACTGGTCGGGCATCGTCGCGCTCGTGCAGCGGCTGAGCGTGAGGCCCGCCCTGGTCGTTCTCCTGACCGCCCAGGACGACCCCGACGCATCCCGCGCGTTCCTCGCCGCCCTGCCCACCCTCGCCGCACGTTCGCGGGTGCTGGTGGCGACGGCATCCGACGCCGGCCCCGACGTCGTGACGGGCGCGGCGGTCGACGCCGAGGAGGCGTACCTGGCCGCTGCCGAGGAGCGCTCCCGTGCCGACGCCGAACGAGTGGCGGCGGGCATCGCACGCGCCGGTGCCGTGGCGCTCTCGGCCGACGCCGAGTCCCTCCCCCCGCAAGTCGCCGACCACTACCTCGCCCTGAAGCTCCGCGGCCTCCTCTGACCCGGCACGCGCGCTCCGCGCGCGCAGTGGGTGCTCCCTCTAGGGTGCGTGCGGCCTCGTGCATGTGCCTTCCCCTGATGCCGAGCGCATATCCCGTCGTCGAGCGCACATCGCGGACCCAGTGGGCGGGACGACGGGGTGTGGGCGCGGCGGGGTAGGCGGACGGCCCGGGGGGGGAGGGCCCC
>NZ_JBFBHG010000041.1:0-18691 GCF_040685095.1 Microbacterium sp. NPDC089189 | reverse complement strand
CGCCACGGCCTGGACCCGCGAGACAGCACTTTCGCGCCGAGACAGCGGGTTTAACCCACGGTCTCGGCGCCGAACTGCTGTCTCGCGGGTCAGGATGCGGTGAGCCAGCGGGGCAGGAGCTCGACGATGGCGGCGGCGACCGCATCCTCGTCGCGCAGGTCGGGCCGCGTCATCCACCCGACGAGGATGCCGAGCAGCCCGCCGGCGATGTAGTCGCTCGCGGTCTGCACGAAGTGATCGCTCGCGTCGGGCCGCTCGGCGAGGATGCTGGCGCGCACACCCGAGGTCATGTCCTGCGCGACGCGCTCCCGGATGCGGTCGGTCGCTGCGGCCGACACCGCGTAGACGAAGAACCTCTGCCGAGCATCGATCGCCCGGAGCAACTCGCGCACCCCGAGCTCGGTGATGGTGCGGCGATCGGCGGCCGGAACCGTGCGACGCCGCACGTCGCGCCGGCTGATGTCGTCGAAGATCTCGTCGACGACATAGACGACGATGTCGCTGATCGCGGCGAAGTGCGTGTAGAAAGTGCTGCGTCCCACACCGGCCTTCGCGCAGACCGCGGCGACCGACACGGTCTCTCCCGACTCGAGCAGCTCATCGAGCGCATCGACGAGGCGCGTTCGCGTGCGCACCGCCCTCGGGTCTGCGGTGATCGCAAGTTCACGACGACGCGCTTCCTGCTCCCACTCGGCCATGAGGACATTGTGCCCTCCTCCTAGATAGACGACTGTCTACAACGCGCGTAGCATCGAGCGACAGGGCCATACGCCACATCGGCGGCCGCGCGGAACCCGTCCCGCGCACCGGCCCGCCACCCGAGAACAGAGGAGTTCATCGATGAAGGCAGCAGTCGTGCGCGAGTTCGGCGCCGGTTTCCACACCGAAGAGGTCACACTGGCCGACCCGGTCGGCCGCGAGGTGCTGGTCGAGGTGAAAGCGTCGGGGCTGTGCCACAGCGATGAGATCGCCGCGCGCACCAACCTCGGCTACGACGTGCCCGCGGTCTTCGGGCACGAAGTGTCGGGCATCGTCACCGCGATCGGCGATGAAGTGCGCGATGTCGCCGTCGGCGACCACGTCGTCGGGTGCCTCGTGCAGTACTGCGGCGCGTGCACGCAGTGCCTGACCGGTCACGTCGTGCTCTGCGCGAATCCGGATGCGACGGTGCGCAGCGGTCGCATCCTCGACAGCGACGGCGCCGAACTCATCCAGGGCATGGGCCTGGGCGGCTTCGCCGAGTACGCCCTGATCCACGAGAACCAGGTCGCCAAGGTTCCCGACGCGATTCCGTTTCCGCAGGCCGCTCTCCTCGGCTGCGGCGTGGTCACGGGAGCCGGCGCGGTGATGAACACCGCCGATGTCCGTCCCGGCCAGACGGTCGCCATCATCGGCACCGGCGGCGTCGGCACCAATGCCATCAGCGGTGCGGTGATCGCGGGCGCATCGAAGATCATCGCGGTCGACGTGGCCGACGACAAGCTCGACAACGCCCGCCACTTCGGTGCCACGCACACCGTCAACTCGAAGACCGTCGACGCCGTCGCCGCGGTGAAGGAGTTGACCGGAGGAGCCGGCGCCGACTTCGTGTTCGACTTCGTCGGCGCGCCCGGCGTGACCCGCTCGGGCTTCGACATGCTCGCCCAGGGCGGCGGGCTGTACCTGATCGGCGTGCTCGACCCCGCCAACCACCTCGACGTAAGCTCGTTCGAGCTCCTCGGCGGGCGCAAGCGGATCGAGGGCGTGTACATGGGTTCGACGACGCCGAAGCGCGACATCCCGATGATCGCCGAGCTCTACCTGCAGGGGCGGTACAAGCTCGACGAGCTGGTGTCGAAGACCATCTCCCTCGACGAGATCGACGAGGGATACGCGTCGCTGCGCGACCCCAAGATCAATCGCGTGGTCATCACCTCGTTCGGCGCCGACACGGACTGAGCACAGGGGGCGCGCCGCACGCGCAGATCGGTCACAATAGTGTCAACGATCTGCGCGTGCGCGCTGCTCGGGGAAGGCGATGACGATGACGCTCACCTCGGACACGGATGCGGCCGGCCCGCCGATTCCGCGAGACGTCGCGCAGCAGATCCGCGAGGCGATCCTCGGAGGCGAGTTCGCGCCCCACCAGCGCCTCATCGAGGCCGACCTCAGCGACCGCTTCGACGCGCCGCGCGCCGCCGTCCGTGCGGCGCTGCTGACCCTGTCGAGCGAGGGCCTGGTGGAGCGCCTCCCCAACCGCGGCGCGCGGGTGCGCGCCATCAGCGTCGACGAGGCGGTCGAGATCGTCGAGGTGCGCGTGGGGCTCGAGTCGCTCTGCGCCCGCAAGGCGGCCGAGAACGTCGACGACGAGGACATCGTCTCCCTCCGCGCCCTGCGCGAGGACATCGCCTCCGCGATCGGCGGCGGCGACCTCGTCGCCTACTCCCGCCTGAATCAGGACCTCGATCGACGCCTGCGCGACCTCAGCGGCCACGCCACCGCATCCCAGCTGCTCGAGCGCCTGCGCGCGCAGTCGGCCCGCCACCAGTTCCGCCTGGCGTTCCACCCCGGCCGCGCGGCGCAGTCCGCCCCCGAGCACATCGCGATCATCGACGCCGTGATCGCCCGCGACCCGGATGCGGCCGAGGCCGCGACCCGCACCCACCTCGCGGGCATCGTCGCGGTCCTCCGTTCCCTCGACTGACCGCCCTGGTGCCGATCCCGCCCCTCTGCAATACTTAGCCACATGGCTAATCAATCGGATCGGCTCGACCGCGTGCTTGCGGCGCTCGCGGATCCGACGCGCCGCACGATGCTCGACCGCATGTCGCGCGGACCGGTCTCGGTCTCGCACCTCGCCGAGCCGTTCGGCATCGCGCTGCCCACGGCGCTCAAGCACGTCGGGGTGCTCGTCGACGCGGGTCTGGTCGTGACCACCAAGCGCGGCCGGGTCCGGGCGTGCGCGGTCCGCCCGGGGGCTCTCGACGACGCCGCGGCGTGGATCACCGACCGCCAGCGCACATGGGATCACCGACTCCGGTCACTCGATCGGGTTCTGCACGAAGAGGAGACATCATGACCGACGACGTCCTCACGACCACTCTCACGCGCACCTATGCGAAGCCACCGTCGGAGGTCTTCCGCGCATGGGTCGAACCGGAACAACTCCGACGCTGGTACGCCCCCGTCGACGGATGGGTCGTCGGAGCCGCGGACGTGACACCCGGGGTGGGCGGCTCGTACACGGTCGCGTTCGGTCCGGCACCGGACGGCGACGCGTACCGCGAGCACGGCACCTACACGGTCTTCGACCCACCGCACCGGCTGGCGTGGACGGGGACGCTGGAGGGCGACGACGAGCTCACCCTGCTCACCGAGGTGACCTTCACCGCCGAGGGGGCAGGCACGCGGGTGACGGTCGTCGAGAGCGAGCTCCCCGACGCCGCGACGGTGGAGGAGCACACCGAGGGCTGGACGACCGCCCTCGAGAACCTCGCGCAGCTGCTCGCCTGATCCCCCGCCGCAACGCACCCACCCGACGCACCCACCCCGCGCAGCCTCCACCGCACGCGACGGCGGCCCGACCTCGAGGTCGGGCCGCCGGATCAGCGGATGGGGAGGGTCAGCCGAAGTCCTCGACCGTGTCGTAGCCCTTCCCGTTGTACTTCTGCACCACGACCGAGGAGACGGCGGGCTGCCCGTCGACCGTCGTGTCGACGGCGGTGCCGTCGAGCATGAGCGGCGCCTGGTAGTCGGTGATCGAGCGCAGCGCCTCCATGAAGTTCTCGCGCGTGGGCTCGGTCATCTCGGCGAACGCCTGCTCGAGCGTCGCTCCCACCATGTAGCTCCACATGCAGTGCGGGAACGCGGGCATGTCCTGGTAGTCGGCGTATTCCTTGAGCTCGGACAGGAACGTCTGCACGTCCTCGTCGTCGGCGAACGCGGGGCTCGCGGGCGCCTTGGCGAACGACACCGAGTAGACACCGGGGAACGCCTCGGCGCCGCCCGGCTGCAGGATCGCGGTGGGGCTCGACGTGTTCGAGGGGAGGAACCAGCTGGGCGTCCAGTTCAGCTGCTGCGCCTTCTGCAGCGACGAGATCACGAGCGGGGTGATCGACATCGCGTTGAAGAAGACGTCCGCGCCCGAGTTGGCGAGCTCGGTCAGCTGCGCGTCGACCGTCGTGTCGGTCGCCTCGTAGGTGAGCTCCTTGACGATCTCGATGTTGTCGGCACCCTCGACCGCCTCCTTGAAGCCCTCGAGGTAGCCCTCGCCGTAGTCGTCGTTCTGGTAGAGCACGGCCACCTTGTGCTCCTCGGGCGACGCGGCCAGCAGCTCGCCGAACGCCTGGCCCTCGTTCTGGTAGATCGGCACGAAGCCGAGCTGCCAGGGGCTCTCCTCGGTCTCGCTGAAGATCGGGTCGCCCGTCATGACGAGCACCTGGGGCACCTCGTCGGCGATCGCGGCTTCGAGGTAGGCGCGGTTGGTGGGGGTTCCGAGCCCCGAGGTCATCGCGAAGACGCTGTCCTTGAGCTGGTCGTAGTTGGCCTTCGCCTTCTGCGGGTCGTAGGCGTCGTCGAGCGCCTCGATCTCGACCGTGCGGGTCTTCCCGTCGCCGAACTCGATGCCCCCGGCGGCGTTCTTGGCGCCGAAGTAGGCGGTGATCCCGGCGACGGTGCAGGTGCCGGGGCCCGCGGTCGCGCCGCTGAGCGGGGTGGTGATGCCGAGCGACACCGTGGTGTCGGTGATGCCGGGGCTCGTCTCGGAGCCGCCGGAGGTGGAGTCCGATCCCCCGCCGCCGCGGGCGCAGCCCGCCAGCGTCAACGCGAGCGCGGAGCCCAGGGCCACGATGCCCAGGACGCTTCTCTTGCTCATGTTCATGCCTGATCTTGCCTCTCTGTGTGGGTTCGATCCGCGACGGGACGTGCCGACGCCGTGTCGGCCCGTCCGCCCGGACGACTGTCGCGCCGGCGACGCAGCCGGCGCAGCCGGGAGGGCAGGGACGCGAGCCCGCCCGGCAGCAGGAACAGCACGAGCAGCAGCAGGGCGCCCTGCAGCACTGCCGTGAGGTTGGGGTCGACGGTGTTCGTCAGCTGCGGGGCGAGCACGTAGTACGCGCCGCCGAGCAACGAACCGACGATGCTGCCGGCGCCGCCGATGACCATGGCGGCGAGCAGTTGGATGGAGTGGCCGAAGCTCATGGTCTCGGGCGAGGTGTACTGCACCACCACCATGTAGAGGAACCCGCTGACGCCGCCGATGAGGGAGGCCACCGTGAAGGCCAGCACCTTGTACCGGTAGGGCGAGATGCCCATGGATGAGGCGACCGCTTCGTTCGCCTTGACGATCGCGAAGGCGCGCCCGTACTTGCCGTGCACGAGGTTGCGGGTGAGGAGGAAGACGATGCCGCCGATGAGGATGACGAGATAGAGCTGCCACTGATCGTCGAACAGGCCCGACCACTCGGGCGCCGAGGTGAAGCGCGCCGAGATGCCCTGGGAGCCTCCGGTGACGTCCGAGAACCTCTTGGCCAGCGGCACGCCGACGATCGGCAGCGCGATGGTGACCATCGCGATGGCGAGGCCGCCCAGCCGCGCCGCGGCGAGCGCGATGAGCAGTCCCACGATGCCCGGCAGGATGATGCTCGCCAGCAGCACCAGCGCGATGTTCCAGTCGTTCTCCACGCCGTAGGCGGTGATGTACGCACCGAACCCGACGAAGAAGATCTGCCCGAGCGACACCTGGCCGGTGTAGCCCATGACGACGTTGAGTCCCAGCACCGCGACGGCGAAGACGCCGATGCGCGCGAGGGTCTGGTTGGCGAACTCGGGCAGGGCGAGTGGGACCAGCACGAGGGCGGCCACGACGACGACGCCCGCGAGGATGCGCACCCAGCGGCGCGAGAAGAGATCGGTTGCCGTGGACATCAGACGCGCACCACCGATTTCCGGCCGAACAGGCCCTGGGGTCTGACGATGAGCACCACGAAGATGAGCGCGAACGGCACGACCACCTTGAGGTCGTAGCCGATGAAGGGCACGTAGACGGCGGCCAGGTTCTCGAGCACCCCGATCAGCCAGGCGGCGATCACGACACCGATCGGACTCGACAGCCCGCCCAGGATCACGGCGGCCAGGGCGTAGACGAGGGCGTTGTCCATCATCCCCGGCGTGAGCGTGAGCTGCGGGGCGACGAGCGCGCCGGCGACGGCGCCGAGCGCCGCGGCGAGGCCCCATCCGGTCATCAGCAGCCGGCCGACCGGCAGCCCCGAGAACGAGGCGGACTGCGGGTTGATCGCGACGGCCCGGAGCGCGAGCCCCAGCTTGGTGCCGATGAAGAGCGCCTGCAGCAGCAGCATGATGGCGACGATGACCAGCGTCGTGCCGATCGAGCGGATGCTGACCGACGCCCCGAGGATCTGCACCGTGTCGAGGGGGAAGAGCGAGGCGACCTGCTGGTTGTTGTACGTCCAGAGCCACCCGCAGATACCGGTGATGAGGGTGAGCAGGCCGATGGTCACCACGACGGCGGTGTCGGGGTCACCCCGCTCGAAGCGTCGCATGACGTACCGCTCGATGAGCGCCCCCATGACGAACGACACGAGGACCGCGAGCAGGATCGCCAGGATGAGCGGCACCCCGAGGCCGGTGAACCACCAGGCGATGTACGCCGAGAGCACGGCCATGCCGCCCTGGGCGAAGTTGATGAGTCCCGTCGCCTGGTTGACCAGCACGATCGCGAGCGCGAGGGCCGCGTACACCGAGCCGATCGACAGTCCGTCGACGACGAGTTGGATGAAGGTCCCCATCGGTCACCCTCCCAGGTAGGCGCGGCGGATCTCGTCCATGCCCTTGAGCTCGGCCGAGGTTCCGGTCAGGACGTTGCGGCCGGTCTCGAGGACGGTCGCCGTGTCGACGATCCGGAAGGCCAGGTTGGCGTTCTGCTCGACGACGAGCATCGCGATGCCGGACTCCCGACGCAGCCGCGCGACCGCGTCGTAGACGTTGCGGGCCGTGCTGGGCGCGAGCCCGAGCGAAGCCTCATCCAGCAGCAGCAGGCGCGGCCGCGCCATGAACGCCCGCGCGACGGCGAGCATCTGCTGCTCGCCGCCCGACAGCGCCGAGGCGTGCGATCGGATGCGTTCGGCCAGGTTGGGGAAGAGCTCGAGGCAGTAGTCGATGTCGGACTGCACCCCCGCCCGGTCGCGCCGCAGGTACGCCCCGACCTTGAGGTTCTCGCGCACGGTGAGCCCGCCGAGCGTTCCCCGCCCCTCGGGCACGTGGGCGATGCCGATCGCGGCGATCTGCTCCGGACGGCGCCCGCGGATGTCGGCGCCGTCGAATCGGATGCTGCCGCCGGTGCGCACGGCGCCGCTGATGGCGCGGAGCGTCGTGGTCTTGCCCGCGCCGTTGGCGCCCAGGATGCCGACCGCCCCGCCCTCGGGCACCGACAGCGAGACGCCGTCGAGCACCTGCACCGGCCCGTAGAACGCGGTGACGTCCTCCAGCTCAAGCAGCGTCATCGGCGGCGTCCTTTCCGATGTAGGCCTCGATGACCCGCGGATCGGACTGCGCCTGCGCGGCGGTGCCCTCCATGAGCTTGCGCCCATGGTCGAGCACGACGACCCGGTCGGTGAGGGCGGCGATGAGCCCCATGTGGTGCTCGACGATCACGACGGTCACGTCGTCGTCGCGGATGCGGCGGACGGTCTCGATCAGCTGCTCCACCTCGGTGTGGGGCAGACCCGCCGCCGGTTCGTCCAGCAGCAGGAGCTTCGGGCCGGACAGCATCGCCCGGCACAGTTCGATGCCCTTGTGGAGGCCGTGCGAGAGTTCTTCGGCCGGGAGCCTCGCCGCCCACCCCAGGCCGCTGCGCTCGAGCAGCGCCATCGCCTCCGCGCGCAGCTGCCGCTCGGACCGCGTGGTGCGCGGCATCCGCACCGACCATTCGAGCGGTCCGCCCGGCAGGCGGGTGTGCGCGCCGAGCAGCACGTTCTCGAGCACGCTCGCGTGCAGCTGCAGTGCCGGGTGCTGGAACGTGCGGGCGAGTCCGTGCTTCACGAGTCCCGCGGGAGCCGCGCCGCTCACCTCGTCGCCGTCGATGCGGATGGAGCCGGAGCTGGGCTTGTAGTGGCCGCTGATGCAGTTGAACAGCGACGTCTTGCCGGCGCCGTTGGGCCCGACGAGACCGAAGATCTGTCCGGGCTCGACCTCGAAACCGACATCGTGGAGCACCGTGATGCCGCCGAACCGGAGGTTCACATCCTGGAGAGTGAGTCGCGCCGCCATCGGCCGCCTTTCTCGTCGGTGCTTCGTTGCACGACCGGGGACGGGCCCCGTTCTTGGGACGGTACGGAGTCGCCCGAAGATTGTCAACGATATTGGCTCACATCTGCGTGCAGCCCCTCCTGCCACTCTGGCGCGACCGCGGGTCGCGAACCCGACGGATTCACTTCATGCGAAATTGCCGCCCGTCGAACCGCCGCGGGGCGCAGGCTCGCAGCGACGAAAGGAAAGTCGACGATGACATCCGAATCCCTCGCCGAGGCCATCACCCGGGTCGGTGACCCCCTCCAGCTGCTGCGCAATCAGAACTGGCCGGCGTTCACGTTCCCGGTGGCCCCCGAGTTCACCAACTGGCGCGACGAGCAGCGCTCGTGGAACACGACGGTCGCCCTCATGGACCAGTCGCACCACATGACCCAGCTGTTCCTCGGCGGCGCCGATCTCCTGCCGCTGCTGGCCTCGATCTCGCCCAACACGTTCGCGACGTTCCGTCCGGGCGTCGCGAAGCAGCTCATCGCCGTCAACGAGGCCGGCTACCTCATCGGCGACGGCATCCTGTTCTACAACGAGGACGCCCCCGAGGGCCTCGTGCTGATCGGCCACCACATCCTCATCGACTGGGTGCGGTACCACGTGGAACGCGCCCAGGCCGAGGGCCGCGACGTGCACTCCCGCCTGGAGGCCAACTCGCACATGCGGCAGGGCCCTCCCACGTTCTACCGGTACGAACTGCAGGGCCCGCGCGCGGTCGAGGTGATGGAGGACCTGTTCGGCGGCCCCGTGCCGGAGGTCAAGTTCTTCCACATCGGCGATTTCACGATCGGCGGCCGGGCGGTCAAGGGGCTGCGTCACGGCATGGCCGGACAGCCCGGGTTCGAGTTCTTCGGGCCCTGGGAGGACGCCGACGCGGTTCTCGCCGCGATCCTCGAGGCGGGAGCCCCGCACGACATCCGCCGCGTGGGCGCGAAGGCCTACTCGGCCACGCCGCTCGAATCGGGGTGGGTGCCGACCCCCTTCCCCGCGGTGTTCGACGACGACATGGCCGCCTACCGCGAGTGGCTGCCCGCCGCGCGCATCGGCTCGGTCGCGGGATCGCTCGTCTCCGACGACATCCGCGACTTCTATCTCACGCCGTACGACATCGGTCTCGGGCGCTCGGTGCGCTTCGACCACGACTTCATCGGACGCGCCGCCCTCGAGCAGCACGCCGCGGCGCCCCGTCGCCGCAAGGCGACGCTGCTGTGGAACGCCGACGACGTGGCGGATGTGGTGCGCTCGCAGCTCGAGCCGGGCGTGCCCGCGAAGTTCCTCGACTTCCCCAAGGCCCGCTATGGGCTGTACCAGATGGATGAGGTGCGTCAGGACGGGCGCCGTGTCGGCATCTCGACCGATGCCGGGTACATCGCCTTCGACCAGCTGTACATGTCGCTCGCGACGATCGACGTCGACGTGCCGGACGGCGCCGTCGTCGAGGTCGTCTGGGGCGAGGATCCGATCTCGGCCAAGGACTCCGTCGACGCCCGGCACCGACAGGTGTCGATCCGCGCGACCGTGGCCCCGGCGCCGTACCACGAGTGGGCGCGCACGGTGTATCGCGCCTGAGGCCCGCGCTCGCGGTCGGTAGTCTCGGCGGCAGAGGAGGTCGCGATGGCGCGGTCGTCGGATGGCGAGTCGGCTCTGCACCGGCACCTGCGGGTGCTCGATGCCTTCGACGCGCTCCGCCCGTTCCTCACCCTCACCGAGATCGCGGATGCCGCGGGCATGGCGCCCTCGACGACCCATCGCCTGGTGGGCGAGCTCGTGGCCGAGGGGCTGCTCGAACGCCTCCCGGATCGCACGTACCGGCTCGGCGTCCGGCTGTGGGAGTTCGCCTCCCGCACGCCGGGCGCCGTGGGCCTGCGCGAAGTCGCACGCCCGTGGCTCGCGGCCGCGCACGCCCGCATCCGGCAGCACGTGCAGCTCGGCGTGCGCTCGGGAACGGACGTGCTGTTCATCGAGCGGATGTCGGCTCCCGGCGCGGTGATGAACGCGACGCTCATCGGCGGCCGCATCCCGCTCCACGCCTCCGCGGGCGGGCTCGTGCTGCTCGCCCACGCCCCCGAGGGCGCCGTCGACGAGGTCATCGCCGCGGGGCTGCGCGTCTACACGCCGCACACCCTGGCCAGGCCGGCGTCGCTGCACGATGCCCTTCGCCGCGTGCGCGCGGACGGCTTCGCGGTGACGGCCGGCCACATCCACGAGGAGTCGACCGGCGTCGCCGTGCCGGTGCGCGGCCCCGACGGCTCGGTCTACGCGGCACTGGGGGCCGTGGTACCCAACGACGGCACCGCCGCTCGCGCGGCCCTCGAGGTTCTCGGCGTGGCGGCGGCGGGCGTCGGGCGCGCCCTGGCCGACGCCTACGCACGAGCCGGAGACGACGACGCCGTGCACGGACCGCGGCCCGACGCGGGCATCTCGCCCCGTTCGTGGGACTACATCGCCACGCTCGCCCGCCGCGCGCGCGTACCGGGCAGGTGACCGCGGATGCGGCGGGTGGGCTATGGTCGGACGCCATGACGCGCGTGGCGATCCTGGGACTCGGCGATGCCGGCGGCCGATACTTCCGCGGGCTCACCGCCGCCGGTGCGACCGTGCGGGGATTCGACCCGTTCACGGAGCCGGCCGACGGCGTGCGGCGGGAGGACGACGTCGCCGCGACCGTCGCCGGAGCCGAGATCGTGCTGAGCCTGGTCGGCGCCCATGCCGCCGTGGAGGCGGCGGATGCGGCTCTTCCGCTGCTCGATGCGGGCGCGATCTACGCCGACATGAACACGGCGTCGCGCGCGGTGAAGACAGAGGTCGCCACCCAGGGCCGCCGGCACGCGCGCTCGGTCGTCGACGTGGCGGTGCTGGCTCCGGTGCACCGAGCCGCCGAGCGCACGCCGCTGCTCGTCACGGGCGACGACGCTGCCGCCTTCGCGCGCGTCTTCGCCGCCTACGGCGCGCCCGTCGAGGCCCACGCCGGCGTCGTGGGGGATGCCGCCGAGCTCAAGCTCCTGCGGAGCGTGTTCATGAAGGGACTCAGCGCCCTCGTGATCGAGAGCCTCGACACGGCGCGCGCGTTGGGCGCCGAGGACTGGCTGCGCGGGCAGATCGCGGGCGAACTGGCGGCGCCGGGCGCCGGCGAGGACGAGACGGCCGCCGTCCGGCATCTCGTGGACGGCGCGCACAAGCACGCCGCGCGTCGTGAGCGCGAGGTCCGCGACGCGCTCGCGATCGTCGAATCCACCGGGCTCCCCGCCGACATGACGCGCGCGACCCTGGTGTGGGCCGCGCGCATCCTCGCCGAGCGCGGCTGACCGAGGCCGGTCGGTCCGTCTCGGCGGACGGCCGCCGTCGTGTCGTCAGGTGGTCTCCAGACCGAGCAGACGCAGCGCGTTGCCCCTGATGATCCGGTCGACCGCCGCCTCGGGGAACTCGAGCGCGGCGAAGTCGTCGAACCACCGGTCGGGGGTGAGGGCGGGGAAATCGGAACCGAACAGCATCTTGTGCGAGAGGTATGAGCGCGCCGCGCGCGTCAGCGCCGGGCCGAAGTAGCGGGGCGACCACCCCGACAGGTCGATCCACGTGTTGATCTTGTGCGTCGCGATCGAGATCGCCTCGTCCTGCCAGGGCACGCTCGGGTGCGCCATGACGATCTGCAGATCGGGATGACGCGCGGCCACCTCGTCGAGCAGCATCGGGTTCGACAGTCCCAGCCGGAGTCCCCCACCGCCGGGCATACCCGCTCCCACGCCCGTCTGGCCGGTGTGCACGACGATGGGGAGCCCGAGCTCCTCGATCGCCGCGAACAGCGCGATGAACCGGGGGTCGGACGGGTCGAACCCCTGCACCGTGGGGTGGAACTTGAATCCGCGCACCCCGAGATCGCCGGCCTGCCGGCGCGCCTCGTCGACGGCGGCGTCGCCCTGCAGGGGGTCGACCGATCCGAACGGGATGAGGATGTCGGCGTTGCGTTCGGCGCCGGCCACCAGATCGTCGATGCGATTCGGGGCGTGGCCGAGGTGCGTCGTCGCATCGACCGTGAACACGACGGCGGCGACCCGTCGTTCGCGGAAGTACTCCGCCGTCTCGTCGACCGTGCGCACCGGATCGCTCTGCCCGAAGTAGCGATCCATGGCCTCGATGAACGCGGGCGGCAGCGCCGTGCGCCCGCTGTCGTCGATCTGGATGTGGACGTGCGTGTCGATCGCGCGGACGGCCGCGGGGTCGACACGCAGACGGTAGGTCATCGCGTCACCCGCAGGGTTCCGGTCGGGGCGGTCGAGGGGTCGAGCTGACCCGAGATCCCCGCCTTGAGCCGGGGCAGGTCGACCTTGCCGTGCGGGCTCCGCTCCAGGGTGTCCTGCACGACGAGGTTCCGCGGGCGCTTGTACCCGGCCAGCCGCGCGTCCAGGTGCGTGCGGAGGCCCTCGACGTCGACGTCCAGGCCGCCCTCGGTCACGACGACGGCGGTGACCACCTCCCCGTAGCGGGGGTCGGGGGTGCCGAAGACGACGGCATCCGTGATGCCCGGGAACGACAGCAGCGCCTCCTCCACCTCGGCGGGATACACCTTCTCGCCGCCGGTGTTGACGACGGCGCTCCCCCGGCCGAGGAGTTCGACCGTGCCGTCGCCGCGGGCGATGGCCCAGTCGCCCGGCATCACGTAGCGCACGCCGTCGACGACCGGGAATGTCTCCCGCGTCTTCTTCTCGTCGCGGTAGTACCCGTGCGGCAGCGGGCCACGGAAGGCGAGGATGCCGCGGCCGCCCTCGACCCCCGACACGTCGCGGAACTCGTCGTCCAGCACCACCGCTCCGGGCAGGAGACGCAGCTGCCCCGGCAGGTCGTCGGCGCTCGCGGTGACGTTGACGGCGTACGGACCGCCCTCGGTGGAGGCGAGGAGGTCGGTGATCGTGATGTCGCCGACGGCGTGGAGCCGACGCTTGACCTGCGGGCTGAACCGCATCCCCGAACTGATCACCGACGACACCCGTCCGAACGGCGTGAGCCTGAGACCTTCGACGGCCTCGACGAGCGGGAGTGCGATCGCGTCGCCCGCGACGATGATCCTCGTCGCTCCCCCGGTCACCGCCAGACGCGCGGCGCCCTCGGGATCGAACCGCGGCGACGACGTGACCAGCACGGTCCCGCCGAGGATGAGGGTGTTCATCGAGGTGAACAGCGCCGTGCCGTGCATGAAGGGCGCGAGGGGCAGCGTCACCGTCAGCGGCCGGGTCGGATCGGCGGCGACCGCCACCACATCCGCCATCGTCTCGGGCATGGGGAGCCCCGCCGTGCCGTAGATCGAGTACATCTGCACCGCGAGGATGTCGGAGGCCCCCCAGACGACGGCCTTCGGCAACCCGGTGGTGCCACCGGTGAACAGGCGCAGTTCGCCGCCCTCCGGCGCCGACGCGGGCAGTTCGGCCGTGCCGGCGATCGCGTCGGTCCAGGCCACCGCTCCCGAGGGAGCGGCCTCGCCCGCGTCGTCGATCGCGATCAGCGCCGGTGCGGATGCGTCACCCACCGCGTCGGCGACGACGCGCGAGAGCGAGGTCGGGAAGATGAGCGCCCGGGTGTCCGAGGCCGCGATGAGGTCGCGAAGCTCCACGGCGCGGTAGCGGAAGTTCATCGGCACGGGGGCGAGACCGGTGGCGAAGCACGCGAACAGCGCCACGAGGTACTCGGGCCGGTTGTACGAGAAGATCGCGACCGCATCCCCCTGCCGCAGCCCCTGCCGCTCGAGGTGCGCCGCGAGGGCACCCGCCTGCGCCACGAGCTCGGCGTAGGTCGTCTCCCCCTCGGGCGCGACGATCGCCGCGCGGTCGGGCAACGCGCGCGCGACCGCCTGCCAGACATCCGTGTAGTGACCGTGCATGCGAACGTCCTTGTCCGTGTGTGTCCGTCAGTCGAGCGACGGGGGTCCCGAGGGCTGGGCGTGAGCGGAGAGCCGGTCCCGCCAGGCGTCTCCGATGCCGGCGGCATCCCATCCGCCGTCGTGGTCGAGCGTGGCGAGCGCGCTCGGGTGCGCGTAGAGCGTGAGCCGGTCGCCGCCGATGCCGATCGCCTGACCGGTGACGTCGGCCGCGTCCGCCGATGCCAGCCAGACGATGAGGGGAGCGACGTCCTCCGGCGTGCCGAGCGCATGCTCCCGCCGGTAGGTCTCGGGGATGCCGGCGCCGGCGAGGTAGTCCTCGTACACCTGGGTGTAGGCGGGGATCGTGGCCGTCATGGGGCTGAGCGCCGTGGGGATCACCGCGTTGGCCGTGATGCCGGCGCGCGCGAGCTCGAGCGACCACGTGCGGGCCATCGCCACCAGCCCGGCCTTGACCGCGGCGTAGTTGGTCTGTCCGAAGCTGCCGTACTGCCCGGCGGGCGAGCCGATCAGCAGGATGCGCCCGCCCTCGCCCTGCTCGCGCATGGCCGCGGCGGCGGCCCGCCCGCAGGTGAACGATCCGCGCAGGTGGGTGTCGACGACGAGGTCGAAGTCGTCGTCCGACATCTTCCACAGCACCCGGTCGCGCAGCACGCCCGCGTTCGCCACGAGGATGTCGAGGCGGCCGAACGTCTCCTGGGCCGCGGCGACCAGGGCGTCGGCCGTTTCGGCCGAGCCGACCGGGGCCACGACCGCCGTCGCACGGCCACCCGCGGTGCGGATCTCCTCGACGACCGCGGCCGCACTGTCGGCGTCGACGTCGTTGACGACGACGTCCGCCCCCGCCTCGGCGAGCGCGAGGGCGTACGCGCGGCCCAGGCTGCGTCCCGCTCCGGTGACGATCGCGACGCGACCGTCCAGGCGCACGGCGCTCACCGGTAGTACCTCAGAACGAGCTCCGCCACGCAGGCGGGCTTGGGCGAGCCCTCGACCTCGAAGGTCACCGGCACCTCGATCTGCACACCCCCGGCGACCTCGGTGGCGGCGGAGACCTCACCCGACACCCGGATGCGGGAGCCCACCGGCACCGGCGCCGGGAAGCGCACGCGGTTGAGGCCGTAGTTGATCCCCATCCCCGCGTCCGTCACCTCGAAGACCTCGGCCATGAGCGGAACGACCAGGCTGAGCGTGAGGAGTCCGTGCGCGATGCGCGTGCCGAACGGCGTCGCGGCGGCGACCTCGGCGTCGAGGTGGATGGGGTTGTGGTCGCCCGTCACGCGAGCGAACAGGTTCACGTCGTCCTGGCTGATCTCGCGCCAGGAGGACGGGCCGAACGTGCGACCCGCCGCCGAGGCGAGGTCGTCCAGTCGCAGCGAGAGCGCGGTCGAATCGGGCATCTGGGGTCCTTCGCATCGGTGCGGCCCGGGCGGCATCGCCCGGGCGTCAATTACAGGCTGCCTGAAACTGTAGAGACGAATGCCGCCCAGGTCAACCGTTCGCCCGAACACCGCCCGGCGACCTGCGCTAGCGTGAGCGCCGCGGGGAGGAATGCATGGAACACCAGCGCGGACGCTCGGTCTACGGCGTCAAACAGCTCGAACTGGCGCTACGCCCGCGGTTTTTCGCGGCGTGCGCGCAGGCGGGCATGACCGCCGCCCAGTACACGGCGCTGTCCGTGCTGCGCACCCGCCCGGGCATCACCAGCTCCGAGCTGGCGCGCCGCTCCTTCGTCCGCGCGCAGACCATGGCGGCGACGATGGACCCGCTGCTGGAGGCCGGACTCGTGCACCGCCAACGCGACCCCCTGCACGGGCGGCGGATGCTCCTCGCGATCACCCCGGCCGGCGTCGAGACGCTCGACCGGCTCGACCCGCAGGTGGCGCAGGTCGAGGAGCTCATGTTCGCCGACTTCGACGACGACGAGCGCGCGACCTTCGAGCGTCTCCTCCATCGCGCACGGCACGCGTTGGACGTCCGCGAGCACGAGCCAGCCCCCGTGCCCGCGGACGAGTGAGACGCGCTCAGGCGGTGCGGTAGGTCTCCCGGGCGAACCGGGAGAACGGCGCCGGCGCAACCGTGGCGCGGATGTCGATCTGGCGATGCCGCTCGACCGCGGGCTTGGCGGAGGTGGGCTCTTCGCCCCACGTGACGACGACGCGGGTGCCGGGCTCGGCGAAGGCCGGCGCGACGCTCGCCAGCGAGACGAACACCTGCTCACCGGTGATGTAGCCGACGTCGTGCGAGATGCCCGCGTCGACGCCATCGACGCTCACGCGATCGACCTGGTAGAGCCCGTATCGAGCCTTGGGGAAGTCGATGTACTTCGCGGGCACGCCCTCCTCGTACAGCGAACGCTGCGCGGCCGCCACATCCTCCGGATCCCAGACGAGCGTCACCTTCGTGCGCTGCTCCGCGGCCGCATGCCGCTCGAGCGCCGCGCGGCCGATGAACTCGTGATCGAAGGCGACACTGCGCCCGTAGCCGAGGTCGTAGGGCGTCAGGTAGTAGTCCTCGATGTCGTCCGCGACGAAGCTGCCGGCGAGCGACCCGAGACGGGCGGCGGGAAGCCACGCCAGGTACTCGGCGCTGCGGCGACCCGTGAAGATCGCCGGGAGGGGCGAGGGCACCCACGCCGACTCGAGGTTGGCCGACGAGTACGCCTTCGCGCCCACGCGCACCAGGTCGAACTCGGCGCCGGCCGCGAGGATCGCCGCGAGGATGCGCTCGCCCTCCTCCCAGGGCCCGAACAGCTCGAAGCCGGGTTGCCCCGCCATCCCGTGCCGGAGGGAGCGCACCCGCACCCCGTCGATCTCGAACGTCGCCATGCCGAAGAACTTCGTCTTCGGCACCGACGCCCCGGTGAGCTTCTCCATGAGCGCGAGGGAGTGCGGGCCCTGCAGCTCGTAGCGGTAGAGCCGCGGGGGCACACCCGCATCCCGCATGAGGGTGTTGGCGTCGCGCTCGAAGGTCACGTCGTAGTCGCCCGTCTCGCCGATGAACTGCACCCAGTCGAGCACCATGTACCAGCCGACGAGATCGTAGACGTCCTCCTCCAGGTGGAACAGGATGGCATCGCCGATGAGGTAGCCCTCGTCGTTCACCGCCACGAACTGCTTGGCCGCGTCGACGGGGAAGGTCGCGAAGCTGTTGACCCCGGTCTCGGAGAGCAGCCGCGCCGCATCCGGGCCCGAGATGAACAGGTCGGTCATGTGGTGGGACTGGTCGAGCAGCGCCACGCTCTCGCGCCACGACCGCTGCTCGGATCGCCAGTTGCTGAACTCGGGCGTCACGGGGAAGATCGTCGGCCGCGCCTGCGCGTTGCGCAGCAACGGCAGCGGACCTCCGGCTCGGGCGATCGCATCAGCGGCGGACTCGGTCATCGTGAACTCCTTCGTTCCGGATGCGCGGATGGCGCACGGTCCACGGTAGAAGCCCTGGCGAATGAACGTGTCGTTCCCCGATAATCGATGCTTATGGAACGGCAACGATGCCTTAGCCCCCGCCCGGGGTGCGCGTGGACCTGAATCTGCTGCGCGTCTTCGTGGCGATCGACGAGACCCGCAGCCTCACCGCGGCCGCCGCACGCCTGTTCGTCACCCAGCCGGCGGTGAGCCAGGCGCTCGGCCGGCTGCGCCGGGACCTCGACGATCCCCTCTTCGTGCGCGTGGGCCGCGCGATGCAGCCGACGCCGCTCGCCGTCAGCATCGCGCCCGGATTCCGCGAGGCCGTGACCGCGGTCGACCGCACACTCGACAGCGTGCACGGGTTCGACCCCGCCGCATCCGATCGCGTGTTCCGCATCGCCCTGTCGGAGCTCGGCGAGATCGGCTGGCTCCCGGCGATCGTGCGCGCCGTCCGCCGCCATGCGCCCGCCATGCGCATCGAGGCCGTGGCGATGGATGTCGCCGCCCTGCCCGACTGGCTCGGGCGCGGCACGGTCGACCTCGCCGTCACCCCCGCGCCGGTGCCGGGCGGGTTCGGCCGGGTCGTGCTGAAGTCGCAGCGCTACGGCGTCGTGATGGGAGCGCCCCATCCGCTGGCCGAAGGTGAACTCACCCTCGAGGCGTATGCGCGCGCCGGGCACGTGGTCGTCGCGAGCGACTCGGGGGCGTCGGTGCTCGCGCAGGCGCAGCGTCGCGCCGGGCTCGCGATCGAGCCGCGGGTCGCGGCCAACCACGTCGCGGCGCTGCCGCCCCTCCTCGCCGGCAGCCGCGATCTCGTCGCGACGATGCCCGACACGATCGCCGAGGGGTGGGCGCGCACGTGGCCGCTCGTGGTGCGCCCGCTCCCGTTCGAGATGCCGCCGGTGGATGTGGCGCTCTACCGCCGCTCGACCACCCAGCACGCGGCCGCGCTCGACTGGCTCTTCGAGACCGTGACCGGCGCCATCCGCGGCTCCTCCGGCCGCTTCGAGTCCATCTCCGGCGACGCCCGACCCTGACCCCGCCCAGGTTCCGGCCCGGTTACCGTTCCGGCCCGGCCCCCGCTGGGGGCACCCACCCGCCGAGCGCACATCCCGTCGCCGAGCGC